>CAZHBL010000532.1:0-4119 GCA_964530105.1 uncultured Pirellulales bacterium
ACCACCGCTTCCGCCAAGAGTGGCACTTGAGTGAGATGTTACGTTTTTTCAAATAACCTTTTAACCCCACAGCAGTGCTGGGGGCTAAATGAGATTGGCTTTGTTTGGCTTTGAATTGGGTTTGTTTTCACCAAGTGTCCAATCCACTATTTTGCATATAAACCCTTGTAATAATTGACATTGCGTTATTTTTAACCTTTCGTCAATTGGGTTTGTTTTTTCAAATTAAGCTCAATTTTTCGTCGTTTTCTACTCTTTTTCACCTGTTTTTTTCATTATTCTGCCTGTTTCTTCTATATTTCTTAATTCTACATTCTAAATTCTCAATTCTTTCAACCCGGCACCAATGGTGCGGGCTAAACTGTATTTTGCCTTTTTACTTCTTTGATTTCTCAATTCAAAATTCTCCATTCCACATACGACATACTACATACTATATACGTATTCGTTAAGTATTATACGAACTACTCTCCGAAAAGGCGGGGACATTTTAGAAAATGTCCGTGAGACGGCGTTCTTTGTTCGAATTGTGTATATCGTATGTGGTATGTCGCCAGTTGATGCTGGATGCACGGAAGGAAATGACAAATAAGCCCAGAGAAAGCAGAGCCATAGACAATAGAAAATCGTAAATCGTAAATATTCAATGGCAAGGTCTCCATTACACGGCGTCCATTATTCGTACTGCGTGCTGCGTAGTGTGTATTGCGTACTACGGATCATCTTTTTATTAACCGCGGATTACGCGGAAAAAATCATAAATAATAAATAGTAAATCATAAATCGGATTCTTCCCACCAAAGCCTCGGATAGTCATGTCCTTCGAGAATCCACCAGATGTCGTCGGTACGATTATCACTCTCTGAGAATCTCATCTGTGTCGTTTAAAGGGACTTGCTTGCCTCTGTTGTGCCTCCGTAGGCTCCCATATTGATTCGCTCACTGTTAGGCTCCGGCTCAGATGCTACGGGTATGTCCGGATCGCCTGCATCTATACAAGGACTGGTGCGACTGTCTCTCACCCAACGCATAGAACTGTCAGGATCCCAACGTCCTTCTTCCGACTGCAAGTGATAGTCACCGTCATCGGAAGCCGCAAATAAAGGGTCTTCATCTATATTACCTTTGCCGGGCCAACCTCCCTGAACATTGCTGTAACTGGCCGACACTGTCCCGTTAGAAACATGAATCTCATTGGGGCTGTCACCCCAGAGAATACAATCAGACAATGTGGTGTAACTATCCCAGAAGTTCGATATTGCACCGCCTTTACCTCGCGCAACATTTGTGCTGAACGTACAATTCCTTACTTTTACAGTGCTTACGCCATTGAACAGCGCGGCGCCGTAGTTCGCAGAATTACCTGCGAAAACACAGTTCGCTAATTCCGTCGTGCAGTAGAGACTGTATACGGCCCCGCCATGTTGGCCTGAGTTGCCTATGAATCGGCAGTGCGACACATCTGCACTGCTGTTGCGACCATTGTAGAGACCCCCGCCCTTACCCAGAGCGAGGTTATTGATGAACGTGCAGGCCTTGATTATGGAGTAGGAGTTCTCACAGCCAATCCCACCTCCCGCATCTGCGACTCCGTTTCGTATTGTGAAACCACAGATAACTCCGGAAGCAACGTCTTGAAACCAAATGCACGATCCCTTGGCGCCACCGTCAATCACGCAGGTATCTTGCCCTGCTCCAGAGAGCGTCAGTCCTATATGGCTTTCGCCAAGGGCAATATTCTCATGATAGATTCCCGGCGATACGTTAATTATATCTCCCCAGCCAAGCTCTGGATATTTGTCAAGTAGGGCCTGGATGTGTCGCATTGGTCGCTGTGGGCTGAGACCGTCGTTCTGATCATTCCCAGCAGCGGCATCGTTCTCGGATGTTTCATCATTGACATAGTAATGGCCTGTGAAGCTGCCTGGATAGACGTACTCAGCTATAGCCGTAGTATCGTGTGTGAAGATGGATGTGTACTCCGGCGTTTTTGTCAATGTGGCCCCTGTCGCCGGCTCCCTCCAGCATGCAAACGCCAATTCAGGCTCGCTTCCTGTGACCAACGGCGCCGACAAGCTGATAGCCGCACCCCTTGGAATGCTGATGTTGAATTGAGTGTAGAAGCTGCTCCGGTCTGTCTTCTCGCCCGATATGTCAACTATAACGCCTTTGACAGGATTGGATTGGATCGTTAGAATGCCCAGTTCGTCTATCGTGAAATCGCCGTCCATCACGTCGCTTACGCTCGGATCAACCAGCGAAGTCACCCGGAGTAGGTAGCCTGACCCCGCCGGAAGCGGGCACGTACTCCAGGTAAAAAAGCGTCCATTATATGGCAAGGCCTCCGCGCCTGGAATCGGCTCCCAGTGGCGACCACTATCGGCAGAATACTCGATCTTGACCTTCTCGTCAGGCGCATACCCCATACCTGTCGCGCTCCACCGAATAACAAGGTCAGAACAACGTTGCATTATCTCACAGCTCTTAGGCTGGAAGATCTGCAGGCGTCTGCCGCTCTCCTCTCCAAGTAGGTGGATGCACGGATCACCCTGAAGGCTGTAGATGTATTGCCCAAAGGGATTGCCGGCACGAAGACCCGACAGGGCCGATAGGGCTTCAGTCATGGCTTCACCCACACACGTACGTCCTTCCGCAAATATTGCTGTGAGTACCTCATCCAGATTGCCTCCTTTTCCGACACGTGTGGTTCCAAAAAACGCAACCGCACCCCCATGTGGATTGCGAAGAAATGCTTCGCTAAGACACGGTTCAAATCTTCCAGTTGCATCAAATCCGGCCGTTGCACAGGCCATGCTGAATACTATGCTCGGTATCGGATTAGTCAAGGCAGCAGCAAGATCCTGATTGAAACGACCTCCCAGACCCCATCCATCGTAGTAACCGTGTCCCCAGTGGAAGACAATGTGATAGCCCTGCTGCAACTTTTCGCTCAGGTGAGTAGGCGTGAGGTCATAGTCACCGCATACTTCAGTATCCCATGGTGAATATGTGTCACAGAAGATGTAGAAGGGCACGGCTTGCCAATGAGGCTGAATGATATTAAGATACCTGTACATGAAGCGCTCTTCTGCCGCGTCCACAGGATCGTGGTATCGTATTTCTGCCGGCCTTGCGTAACCGGACAGGAGGCCCCATCCACCAAAACAGATCATGCTGTTGGCAAAGCCATCGGGCGAGGCCGTTTCATAGGTGACAACCTTGTTGATGTATGCCGCTGCTTGTTCAGTGGTGCGTACAGGAATGCGTCCCAAATGGACCTCAGGTGTTAGTTCGATCTCGGTCACCTCACCTGCTTCACCGTATATCCCATTGTTATTCGCGTCCCAGTTCGAACCGTCCAAATCCGAATAGTACAGGTCGGTGGGAACTTCCTCGTTGCGATCGCGTGGGTAACAGTAGCGGACTGGCACAATCACATCGTCTCCGCCAAGAGCGACATACTGAGTTTCGTAGTTTACATAATGATTGACAATGCAGTTCCTGATTTTCGCAGGCTCATCTGTACCTGGGTAGTTCGAACAGATACTCTCGACAGTCAACAACCTACCGGAAAATCCCTGCGCTATTCGTCTATTGACAAGTTGTTGAAAAGCTGGTGCGAGTTCATCATTCGTGATCAGCAAGTAAGTTGCATTGCTATTCGCTGCAAAAGCTCCGGTGGCCGTCGTTACGATTACTATGGGTATATATATTGTCCATAAAACTTGTGAAATCTTCGCCATCGTCATTTTTCGACCTCCTCTGCCCACCTTTTGGGCAACAGAACAAAGCCATGCATTTCAAATGTCCGACAGAACGAAACAAACTGCTTTTCGACAAGATTTTTCCGATATAGATGCCAGTGGTTATTGTAGCAGAGACTGCTGTTGATGTCAAATACAAAACGGCGGAAATGTCCTCGTCTGTTTATTTATGAATACGAGTTTTGGAGGATCGACTCTGCTGCTCATTCGAGGAAATATTCTCGTGTGCGGCGGTCCTTGCGAAGCACCTTTAATGCATTGTGGAGCCTTGACTTTACTGTTCCGACGGGAATCTGTAGGGCGGCAGCGATCTCCTGAAGGCGTTGAGCGCGATCAGTGCCTTGTCTGTTCCCGA
>CAZHBL010000533.1:0-4112 GCA_964530105.1 uncultured Pirellulales bacterium
CCTGCGCTGCTGCGGTCGCCGATATACATATCAGGCCGCTTGCGCACCGCCTCCAGGCCTCCGAGGATTTTTATGTTACCTGCGTCATATTTAGGATCCTGCATATTAATTCTATACCTCTCTCTTATATATCGTCTTTGTCAATCGATAAACTATCGATGTTTTTTGGGATTCTCGCTACGGAGACTGCCGCTTACGAGCCGCCGTTCAGCCGACAACGAATTTGATCTTCGTCAACCGGGCTTTTGGACATTGCCGCTGCAGCTCGTTGAGAAGCTCCGAACTGCATAACTGCAACTCGTACACATAAGACGGCGAATCTACCTGCGTTTTCAACTGGCCGCCGGAAATATCGATAATTTCACAATGTCCGCACAGCTCTACCGGTAGCAGCCGGTTCCAGGCATCAGCGACCTCGCTGAATCGGGCCTGCTGCGGCGAAATCCGCTCGTCCATAAGCTGCTGAGCAACCTTACCCAGATTGGCAGCACTGTACGATTTCCATGATCTTCGCCACTTGGTGGCATTAAGCAATCGTTCTTCCTCATCCATAATACATTGTTCACAAAACTGAGAAGACCGCTTCCATTCGACTCTCATTAGCTATCCTAAGTTAATCGGCATCAGGACATAGAGAAAATTTGTCCCGCTTTTAATAAGGCCCGGTCTGTCCGATTGGCCCAATTCGAAATCAAATTCCGGCGTTTTAATAACTCTCAAAACGTCGATTAAAAATTGCGGACTAAAGCCGATCTCGATCGGCTCGCCCTTGTAATCGACAGGCATATCGACCTGCGCATCGCCGGTCTCCGGAGCCCTGCAGGAAAAGACCATTTTGCCCTTTTCCAGCGAGAGTTTAATCCCTCTCGATTCCTCGCTCGTGAGCAGCGACGCCCGGCGAACGGCGCTCAGCGCCGCGTCGGTCGAGAGTGTCAGCTTCTTGTCGTAATCGGTCGGGATGATGTCCTCGTATTTCGGGAAGTTGCCCTCGACCAGATTCGAGCTTATCACAACGTTCGCACAGCTAATCAGAATCTGGTTATCGACGAGCTTTACGGCGACGGTATCTTTTTCGCCGGCGCCGATTTTGTCCAGTAGGCCCATCGCCTTGCCCGGCACGAGAATATTGGACGGCACCTCGCCCTTCGGCGCCGCGGCTAAGCTGACCCGGCAGCGCGCCAGTCTTCTGCCGTCGGTGGCGACCAGCATAAGCTTCTTGTCCTTAATCTCCCACAGCACGCCGTTAATTGCGTAGCGGGTGCTCTCCTTGGCAGCGGCGAAAAGACACTGCTCGATCCCGGCCTGGAGATTGGAAAGGGAAATCTTTATATCGCCGGCGCCATCGAAATCCGGGACGACCGGATACTGGCCCGGTTCGTGTCCGTAGATTGTAAAGTGGCTGTCGGCGCCTTTGATCTTGCAGGCGCCTTCGGAGGACTCCAACACCAGAACCTCATCGACGCTCTCGCGCACGATAGCCGCCAGCCGGTCCGCCGGGATGATAACTTCGCCCGGCTTATCGACCTGGACCTCGGAGATTAAATAGTTGATGCCGACCTCCAGGTCCGTCGCGCACATCCGAACTTCCTTTTCACTGGCGGTGATTTGCACGCATCGCAGAATCGGTTTCGGTGTCCGGCTCGGCACCACGGATGTCAAAAGGCCCAGAGCCTCGGCAAGCGCTGTTCTGTTGAAATTTGCCTTCATAATAAACCTCTATGTTTAATTGCAAAAAGGGTCAAAATATCCGACTTTAACGCTAAAAAACCAGCACCGTAATTTACACCAAAATGTGCTCATTGGCAACCTTTTTTCACAAAAAAAACAAGGCGAAAAACGCATTTGCGAATCCTGTAATTCTTCCTCAATGGCGGATGTTGATTTAACGCTTTGTGCCATAGGCAGATACACTTATAATAGCATTGCGGTTACGCAATTAAAATTGTTTGAGGCCAGAGTTACTAATGCTTGTCATTGCGAGGGCAGCGAAGCAATCTCAATCGCTTTGAATAGTAGATTGCCACGTCCCGATAAATCGGAACTCGCAATGATAACTTCTCAGAACGTATGTAACAGAGCACAATAGTTGCCTATGAAGGGCAAAAAAAATGAACGAACCAAACTCAAAAACCGAAAAGCCAAAAGATGAGCGGAGGTACGATCCAGAGCTTCTCAAGAAAGGACTCCGATGTGACCTCGACCAGTATGAAATGCTCAAACGCTGCTCTGACAAAAAGGACATAACCGAGTGGAACGAGTGGCGTCATAGACATCCCGAAGCTGATATCTTGTTGGAGGGTGCTAATCTATCAAGCTTCTATCTCCAGGGTGCTTTATTTGATACGGGCGAGTTTACTGATTTCAGCGGCAAAGTATGCCTCAATGCTTCTGATTTCAGGGATACACATCTGGATAAAGCACGGTTCCACAAAGCCAGCCTAAACGGAGCCAACCTTTGGGGTGTTTATCTCAAAAAAGCAGATCTGTTTCATACTCAGTTGGATGGCGCAAATCTTGAGGACTCATATTTAGAGGGTACGTATTTTGAGTTCAGTTCACTGGAAAACGCGCGATTTCGAGCAGCCGTTGTAGATGGTTTTACCTTATTTTCGAAATGCACAGTAAATCACAACACAGACTTCAGTGATGTTGCTTTCAATAATGCAAGAATAGACCCAGAAATGAAGCGACTCTTAGAATATGAATTATTTCGGTGGCAGCAACCCTTAGAATATAAACTACGTTGGCAGAACTGGATGAAGTGGTATTCAGAACAACATTGGTTGGTAGCTTGGCTGGTTCGTAAGTTCTGGCAGATAAGTGATTATGGTATGTCGACTCAAGGAATCATAAAGACCTTTTTCAAGTGGGCGTTAGTTTTTGCTGTTGTATACTATGCTTGGGGTTGTATTGATTATTATCTTCTTTCCAATAGAGATTACCCGGGAATCGTTAGCAATCTTTTTGTGCTGGAAGGTAGTCAACAACCAGTATCGGATTGGCTGGTGCCGTTTCGTGCTTTTTACTTTTCCATTGTTACAATGACGACATTAGGATTCGGCGACATGTATGCCAACGCTCACAGTCTCTTTCGAGGAATATTCGGCCACATATTGCTGGCGTTGCAGGTGATTTTAGGTTATGTTCTATTAGGTGCGTTGGTGACGCGTTTTGCGGTATTATTTACGGCCGGTGGGCCGGCAGGGAAGTTTACAGATGAAAAAGAAGACAAAGAAAACTAAAAGAAGAACAGGTGATGATTATAGCCAAGCCTTCAAAGCCATGATGCAAATTATCGAGCTTACATATGCTTTCTGCCTGAATCATCTCAATGAAGAATATCGCGAGCTTTGCGAGGACCTGGTGTGGGCCGCTTATGAAGAGAGACTGCCGTTGGAAAAAGGCCAGCCGGCCGGTTGGGCCGGCGGGATAGTTCACGCTATCGGCTTTGTCAACTTCCTTCAAGACCCGCACCATTTACCTTATATGACCTCGACCCAGTTGGCAGAGGGGTTCGGCGTCTCGCAGCAAACTATGCAGACCAAATCGAAAATCATCCGCGATAAGCTCGACCTTATGCAGATGGATCCCGACTGGTGCCTGCCTTCACTGCTCAGCGATAATCCGCTTGTCTGGATGCTGGAGGTTGACGGATTCGTTATAGATGCCCGCACGGCCCCAATCGAATTTCAGCAGGAGGCATATCGACTGGGATTGATTCCATACATCCCCGGCGATAATTCACAGCCGGAACCTGAGATTCAACCCGGCACCGGGGCAAAGATCATAGAATTTCCTTCCGGACAGCGCAAGCCTTCCGAAGCACAATCTGCACAAAAACAAAACAACGATGGGCCGAATCTGTTTGGAGAATACGAACAGTAGAGACAGAATGGAATACTGAATGACAGATAGTGAAATAGAATATCCTGAACCGAGCCACGAACCGCAGGTATCGGGCGATAAACTAAGAGCCACGAGTGACGCTGGTGTTGCTGCCGACAAGAAAACGCAACCGGTGACGTCCGGTGTTGCACTGCGATGTGTCGGCGGCGGTGTGCTAATGGGCATGGCGAACCTCGTACCCGGCATCAGCGGTGGCACGATGCTGC
>CAZHBL010000534.1:0-4110 GCA_964530105.1 uncultured Pirellulales bacterium
TGCTGCCGGTTACGGAATACGAGAATTTTATTTCCGGCAATCCCAACTGCGGCGAGCCCGACGAGCAGGGAATCTCGATGATAGCAATGAACGGCCAGCCCCGCGGCCTGGCAACGAATTTCGGCCGGTTTGCCCTGCTTTGCCCGCCGAACGCCCGCGAGAATCTGATAAAGGTCAAGAAACTGCTGGCCCAGAGAAATCAAAGCCTGGACAGTAGTCTCGATGCCGACGAGAGAAAGCAGGCTGGAAGTTCGCCGGTATGGATTTACCTGAACGTAAAGCAGGGCTCAAAGATGATCGGGCCGATGTTGTTTGGCCAACTTGAAATGATGAAAGGCCAACTGCAGAAAATGAAAGAAAGCGGCGAAAGCCCGATGCCGATGGATCCTGCCGGTATTATCAATTTCTACGGCGGCATATTCAAAATGCTGCTGGGCGGGACGGATTATGTCATGCTTGGGCTCGCACCAGCATCCGACTCGTGCAGCGTGACGGTCGGCGTCAAGGCTGTGCCGGAAACAGAGATGGCGGCAATGGTTGGAAGTCCCATAGAAGGAGACTTCGGCAATAAGTTAGGCTATCTCGACAACGGTGCCATGATAAACCTGGGTGCCAAAATTGACCGTTCGAGTATGAAGATCGGTTACATGAAGCTGTTCGAACTCATGGGCCAGATGATTCCTGACGGCATACCCGAAGCGGACCTCGAAGAAATAAAAACTCTTACGACACAGGGGATCAATGCCCTGGGCGATTCGATCGCTGTATCGATAGGAGTCAACGGCAAGGGCTCTTCGCCGTTCTGGGGAAAGTACGTCATCGATGTCAAAGACGAAAAAGCGTTCAAAGAAGTGCTCGAAAAGGAGCTGCGTATGATGGAGGACGGGGCCTTTGGCGAGCTGTACAAAGGGTTCGGGATGGAAATGGATGTCAAGATTAACCGCGGTGCCGGCACTTACAAAGGAATCACAATCGACGCGGCCAAGGTGAATTTCAAGATGAGCGAGAAATCAATGCAGAGTCAGATGATTGAGAATATGTTTGGCGACGGACTGGACTATAGCTGGGCTTTCGTGAATAACAATTGCGTCTATACGATTGGCGGCGATGCGGACAAGATGATCCGCGAGCTGATCGACCAGGTAAAAGCCGGCGGTCCCAGGAAGATTGGCGATGAGATGAAGGCCGCGATTGACGCGATTCCCGAAAGCAGACAAGCCGATGTCGTAGGCACCTTCAATTATGTCCGCGCGATTAATATGGCAACCCGCTTCATGATCGAGGGAGCGGATTCGGCGGATCAAGTTTCGACCCAAAGCGGTATCGCGTTTGCCGGGCGGACTACCGAAAATGGTAAAGTGAAATTTCAGATGGTACTGCCGAAGAAGCACCTGCAGGAAATCCAATCTGCATTTAAGACATTGATTCCTCTGATGGAGAAGCAGCAAAGAGAGCAGAGGGAGAAACAACGCTCGGAGCAATCGTAATCAATCGCCGGACGAACCGATAACGAAGCCGGGCCGCGAATTCCGATACAATCGGATCTTACGGCCCGGCATGCTTTTAGTATTCGTGATTAGAAACTATTCCGGCAGGGCGGCGCGCCATCCTCTTAATGGATACGGTGACAGTGAGAATAACAAGTAGAAAAAAAGCCCCTGTGCAAGTAAGAACGAGTTTATTCCTTTAATTCAATTTTATTTTTTTAAATTTTGAAATACTCGCCTTCTTATTCACAGGGGCAAGGCCAGTCTGGTATATTTTTTTCTTTCTTTTTATCTAACATCGTGCATCGGCAGATTTGACGATTAGTCTTGAGCCTTTCTTGATGTCACTTGAACCGGCAACGAAATCCTCTTCAACCCAGGCAAAGATAAAAGTCAATTCGAGACTTCTTACTCTTTTCCCATCACCCAAAACTCCATCTTAACATCTTTAACATTTTCTCCCATACCCAGTGAACTTCCCGGCTTAAACCCGATAACGAGAAAAGCCCGGCAACAAAATATTTTTTATAATTTCCTAAAAAAGCACAAATATTTCTCGCAAAAAATAGGCCGTTTTCGAGCATCTTATTTATTCCTGCAAATTGTTTGTAACAAATCCGCCTGTTCGTACGTCTTGTATAAATAGAGAAAGCTCAAGTCGTAAATCCGAACATAACAAGAGAAACAAGGCAAGGCAGAGAAAGATATATAATATCCACCTTTATATAAAAATACGAGAGAACGTGTTACCTTTTTCCGGAGAAATGCCTTACTTAAATGAAGGCTAAAAAGGTTAACAGAAATGCTGATAATTTTTCATGGAGGATCTCAAGATGAAAAAAATCAGTGTAGAAGACAAGACCCAAATAAAACAGTTACTTTACTACGGCATCGTTTTCGGAATAAAGGACGACCGATACCGATCCTTCGGCGGCTTTCAACTCTGGTGGTATGATAAACAGCTCGATGTCTGCAACTGCTGCGAATCTCACTGGTCCGACGGGCGAAAAAGGATTCAGCGCTATAGTCTTGATAGGGCGGCAAACACCTTATGGCGCAAACGCCGGTCACTATATGTTCGCGGCAAACATCTGCCGGATGACAAAAGATTAATGGCCGTCGGGCACTTTGAATATGCCAGACAATGAGTCAAGTGCGGACGAGGACTCAAAGTAAATTATTCCTGTGTCCGCATGACCGACTCCGCTCATAAAGCAGAGACTATCATTCATTCATTTTGTCTTTCGCGGTCAGCTTTCTGTAGTTCCAACCGTTGAACTGTCAAGGATTGCATTGAACAGCAAACAGAATGTCCCATGAGACTGCCCGTGATGCTGGACACGAAATCCCGGCAGAATAATTTTACCACCGCCGTATTGCAGTTCTTTCTATAATTGCCGGTTTGTCGGCTGTCATCTCTTTCCCCACGAAATACCATCCACATATTTTGCTGTAGCGATTCGTAAAGAAACCAAATCAGCCTGATGAATACAGTGAATTTCGCACACTTTCCCGCCAAGCTTTTCACAGAGTCAAATTCCTTAGTCGAGCGTAAGATCATACCGATGGGATTCCGGCGGCGACAACGCACAAAAGAGAGTTTGATTCTGTCTTGAAGTAAGGAATGTTGTTGGTTATTATGGAGTTTGGTTTACGAATCGAAAAGTTGTGAATTGGAGGTATTTTGCTATGAAACCTTTTTTGACACGTCGCTCGTTCATGAAGAAGACTTCAGCGAGATTAACGGGTGCGGCGCTGGCCGTTGCGGGGACAAGTTCTCTTTATGCAAATACCGGCAACAATTCGAACGAGCTTGCGCTTCTCGGCGGCAGCCCTGTGCGCACCAGGTCGTTCGAGCAGCCCTGGCCCATATTCGATGACAATGAAGAGAAGGCTTTGCTCAAGGCTCTTCGTAGTCGAAACTGGTGCTGCCTGAGAGGCAATGCTGTTTACGATTTTCAAAAAGAGTTTGCCCGGGCTATGGGTGTACGGCACTGCGTTCTTACAAACGGCGGCACAACCGCGCTAAGCGCTTCTCTGCACTGTCTCGGTGTCGGACCCGGTGACGAGGTCATTACTACGCCGAACACGTTTATCGCTACTATTAACGTTATTTGCAATGCGCACGCGCTGCCTGTATTTGTCGATATCGATCCGGATACCGGTTCGATCGATGCCGACCTGGTTGAAGATGCAATAACGGAAAATACGAAAGTGATTCTGCCGGTCCATTTAGCAGGCTTCCCGGTCGATATCGAGAAAATCATGTCCATCGCCGATAAGCATAAAATTCCGGTTGTCGAGGATGCGTGCCAGTCTGTGTTCGCGGAAGTAAACGATAAGAAAGTCGGAACGTTCGGCATGACGGGCTGCATCAGTTTTCAGGAGTGGAAGTCTCTTGTTTGCGGAGAAGGCGGGGCTTTGCTGGGAAACGACGAAGAGCTGATGCGAAGATGCGCTGCATTCGTCAATAATGGCAGGGACCCGAAGAGAGCCAAGCGGGGTTATCCTTTCCCCGGGTCTAATCATCGAATGACCGAGTTCCAGGCCGCCGTACTTACAGAGCAGTTCAAACGCTTTAAGAAGCAGGATGAGATTCGGCAAAGAAATGGAAAATATCTGG
>CAZHBL010000535.1:0-2180 GCA_964530105.1 uncultured Pirellulales bacterium
AATGTACGGCAAGCAGTCCGACGATAATCAATTGTATCGTTACCGGAAACACAGCCGGAGAGTATGGCGGCGGAATGTGTAATTCTTACAACAGCTCACCGATACTGACCAACTGCACGTTCAGCGAAAACTCGGCCGAATCCAGGCTTTCGGCGCTCGGCAGCGGCGGCGGAATGTGTAATCTGGTTAACAGCAGTCCGATGCTGACCAATTGCACTTTCAGCGGGAATTTGGCCAACCACAGCGGGGCCGGGATATATAACTCCGAGAATAGCAACCCAGCTTTAACTAAGTGTACTTTCACTGCAAACACCGCCCGACATGGCGGCGGTATGTATAATTGTTACGACAGCAAGCCGAGCCTGACAAACTGCACATTTAGTGAAAACATGGCTGAATACGGTGGTGCTGTCAAAAACAGCGAGTCTATACCCACTCTCATTAACTGCACATTATACGGCAATTCAGCGGAGATGGGCGGCGGAATATGGAATGGATGGGGCGGCAGTGCCGAATTGGTCAACTCCATTCTCTGGGGCAACAGTGATAGCGGCGATATGGGAGAATCGGCGCAGATTAACGATGCGCAAGGCAGCAGGATATCGGTAATAAATTATTGCTGTATCCAGGGTTGGACCGGAAAACTCGGGGGGATTGGAAACATCGGTACCGATCCGCTTTTTGTCGATTCGGAAACAGGCGACTACCATTTGAAGAGCGCAGGCTGGCGGTGGGACATCGAGCGCCGGCGCTGGCACTACGATGAAATAACCAGTCCATGTATCGATGCCGGTAATCCCGGCTCACCATTGGATGGTGAATCGTTGAATATACCGGATGGCCCATCTAATTTGTGGGGAAACAACCTGCGTATCAATATGGGATGCTACGGCGGCACAGCCGAGGCCAGTATACCTCCCCATGGCTGGAGTTTGCTGGCGGATATAAATAATGATGGGCTTGTAAACTCAAGGGATTTTGCATTTCAGGTTCAATTTTGGATGAAAACCGAAAAACGGCAGCCCGGCGACCTGGATCGAAATGGTATAGTAGATACGGCAGACCTTGCCCTGCTGACGGAAGATTGGCTCAAATATGTAAAACCGCCTGTTGTAAATATTATAACACCTCAGAATGACGCCATTTTTGTCATGCAGCCGGCCGATATTGAAATCAAAGCTGAGGCATGGAGTATTTACGGATCCGTGGTGAAGGTGGAGTTTTTTGTCAACGGCAGGAAGATCGAGGAGGATAATAACGGTTCCGATGGCTGGGTTACTAATTTCAGACAGAACGCAAGAGGACTCTATAGTCTCACGGCAACAGCGACAGACAGCCGTGGAATAACTGCAACCTCATCCACGGTGGGAATCACTATTACCCCGCCACTGTAAATTTGTTGAATTAAATTCCTTGACCGATTGCAAAAGAGTTGCTAAACTATATGATTGTGGGCATAATCGGGGACAAACCAATAATAGGTATTTTGGGTGGAATCGGCTCCGGAAAGAGTACTGTTGCGGCTGAATTTGCCAAATTGGGATGCAAGGTAATTGATGCCGACAAGATTGCTCACGAGCTGCTCGACAGAGAAACTGTTAAAGAAGAAATAGCCGGGCTTTTTGGCGAAGCTATTTTAGATTCTTCAGGAAGAATCGAACATAAGAAACTTGCCGGCGTAGTATTTGCTTCCGGCGATAAACTTGCATCTTTGAACAGGGTAATTCATCCTCTTGTCCTTGCGCGTGCTGAAGAGCTTATAGAGCAATATAATCAACAAAATCAAGTCAAGGCAATCGTGCTGGATATGCCATTATTGGTGGAAGTTGGCTGGGCAAAGCGATGCGACAGACTTATTTTTGTCGATTGCGAGCAAAAAATAAGGGCAGAAAGGGCAAAAAAAAAGGATTTTGACAAAAATCAGATTAAAATTAGAGAAAATTTTCAGATTTCTCTGGACAATAAAGCAAACGGCGCCGATAATACAATAGATAACAATTCTGACTTCTCGGCATTGGTCAGACAGGTCGCTGATATTTTCTCTGATATTATGAATAATGGGTAAGCGGGGTTTTAACAGTTCACTCGAATTTACTATTGCCCATTTTTAAAATATAGGTTTTATTTCTACTATTCAATATTCAAATCTTATTGAATTCCTTCGGGAAGGTTATTCTGTG
>CAZHBL010000535.1:2280-4085 GCA_964530105.1 uncultured Pirellulales bacterium
TGCCGAGGAAGAAGCTCTGAGAGCTAAGAAAGCTGAAGAAGAATCCACTCATGCCAAGTACGAACGGATTAAAAAAGGCAGCTTGTATTTGACGGATTTGCAGAAACTGACCGTTGCAGAACTGCATGATCTTGCCAAGAATGAAGGTATCAAGGAATACAGCGCGCTGAAAAAGCAGGATTTGGTTTTCAGGATTCTCAAGGAGCGTATTAACCAGAGCGGTCTGATGTACGGCGAAGGCGTGCTGGAAGTGCTGCCGGACGGTTACGGATTTCTGCGAAATCAGGATTATAACTATTTGTCATCGTCGGATGACATTTATGTATCTCCGTCTCAAATCAGACGCTTCGGCCTGCGGACCGGAAATATTGTACAGGGTCAAATCAGGCCCCCGAAAGATTCGGAGAAGTACTTTGCCCTTCTGCGAGTCGAAGCGATCAACTTTGAAGATCCTGACAATCTTGCGGAAAAGGTTGTGTTCAGCGACCTGACGCCGTTGCATCCTGAGCAGCGTTTTATGCTGGAAACCACAGGGGAAGAGCTGAATATGCGAATCATCGATCTGGTGACTCCTGTGGGCCGGGGCCAGCGTGGCCTGATAGTTGCTCCGCCGCGAACCGGCAAGACAATCCTGCTGCAAAAAATTGCAAACGCCCTGAGCACAAATCATCCTGATGTGAAATTGATCGTGCTGCTGATTGACGAACGGCCGGAAGAAGTTACCGAAATGGAGAGGAAAACCGCTGATGATGTTGAGGTTATAAGTTCGACTTTCGACGAGCCGGCCTCACGTCACTGCCAGGTTGCGGAAGTCGTAATCGAAAAAGCAAAGCGGCTTATCGAGTACGGCAAAGATGTAGTGATTCTGCTGGACTCGATAACGCGGCTTGCGCGTGCATATAATACCGAGATGCCGCACTCGGGCAGAATCCTGACAGGCGGTGTCGACGCCGGCGCCATGCAGATGCCCAAGAGATTTTTCGGCGCTGCCAGGAACATCGAAGAAGGCGGTTCACTGACTATTTTCGCAACTGCATTAATCGACACCGGCTCAAAAATGGATGAGGTGATCTTCGAAGAGTTCAAGGCGACCGGCAATATGGAGCTGCATCTTGACAGACGCCTTGTTGACAGAAGGATCTGGCCGGCTATCGACATCAGCCGAAGCGGAACCAGGCGGGAAGAACTGCTGCTTGATCCGAAAGAGCTTCAACTTGTATATCGGCTCCGAAGGGTTCTGAGCGAATTGAATCCTGTCGAAGCAGTCGAGCTGCTCAAAAGCAGGCTTGCCAAGACCCGAACCAACGGAGAGTTCCTGATGACAATGAACCTCGATTAGGTACGATAGAAGTGTAAAACAACATATCGTCACAACAAATAGTAGTATCCTGTTTTGTGTTCAATTGTTTGCTTTACATCGTTGTTCCTTTTTATTAAGATAATACTCCGGCCAATGTATTGTGCCGGAGTTTTTTATGAACAATTATCTAAATCTAAAAAGCCATGAGTGAGCAACTTCCAAAAATTTATGAATCCAAGACGATAGAACGGCAGGCGAGTGAGATATGGTCTTTGCATTCATACTTTCACGCCGAACCGCACGCTGGCGGCAAAAATGGTAAAGCTTACACAATCGTAATCCCCCCACCTAACGTTACGGCACCGCTGCACCTGGGCCATGCGCTGAATAATACGTTGCAGGACATCCTCATTCGCTTCCGGCGGATGCAGCAATACAATACTTTGTGGATGCCCGGCACAGACCACGCAGGCATTGCCACGCAGACGGTCGTCGAGAAGCGAAT
>CAZHBL010000536.1:0-4083 GCA_964530105.1 uncultured Pirellulales bacterium
AGATTACACTATATAGTCTTCGGCGAAGATTTCGACGAGGTGAGCAATGCCGCCATGGGCGTTCCCAACGGTACTACGAATTACAGTCCCGGCACGCTCGAACTGGCTAAGACTTATTACTGGCGTGTCGATGAGTTCGATGGCGTCGGTACGTACAAAGGCGAAGTCTGGAGCTTCACAACCGAGGGTGCCGTCAGCGGCCCGAATCCCGCAGACGGTGCTGTGAATGTGAAGCCGTCGGTGGTTCTTGGCTGGGTTGCGGGAGCCGTCGCCGATTCGCACGAGGTGTACTTCGGCACGGATGCGGATGCCGTAAAGAATGCCACAACAGCCTCGTCTGAATACAAGGGGCTAAAGGCACTCGGCGAGGAGAGCTACGATCCCGGCAAGCTTATATTTAATACGACGTACTACTGGCGGATCGATGAGGTCAACGGTACCAGTACCGATAGTCCCTGGGCAGGTAACGTTTGGAGCTTCACGACCGGTGATTTCATTGTCATAGACGATTTCGAGGACTACGATGCCGGCGTGAACCAGATCTGGTACGCATGGCATGATGGACTCGGTTATGGCGCGCCCGGAACAGCGGATTACTTTGCCGGCAACGGCACCGGCGCAGCGGTAGGCGATGAAACCACCGTCTCGTATACAGAGGAGACTATCGTCCACGGTGGCGGTCAATCTATGCCGGTCAGCTACGACAATAACAAGCAGGGCTACTCGAAGTATTCGGAGGTGGAGTTTAAGCTGGCAGACCAGCAAGACTGGACCGAGCAAGGCGTTACGGAATTGTCACTGTGGTTCAGAGGTTACCCGGGAGCCGTCGGCAGCTTCGTCGAAGGCCCGGCCGGCACCTTTACGATGACCAGCTCCGGCGCGGATATCTGGAATGTCAATGGCGTAGAGGCTGACGAGTTCCACTTTGCATATAAGATGCTAACCGGCGCCGGCTCGATTATCGCAAGAGTCCAGAGCGTCGATAACACGAACGTCTGGGCCAAAGCCGGCGTGATGATTCGCGAGACGCTTAATCCAGACTCGGCGCACGCGATGATGATTGTGACACCTGGCTCGGGTGCGTCCTTCCAGCGACGTCCCGGCACGGGCCAGACCAGCGTTAATACGGACGCAACCGGAATTGTTGCGCCGTACTGGGTGAAATTGGAGCGTAGTATTTCCGGCAGCTTTACAGCGTCTCATTCAGCCAACGGATCTACCTGGACCACGCTGGGCACAGAGAGCATCCCGATGGGTTCGAATGTCCACATCGGTTTGGCGCTGACCAGCCATGACGCTGCTTTGACTTGCCAGGCTGTATTCTCCAACGTCACGACTACCGGCTCAGTCACCGGGCAGTGGACGCACCAGGATATCGGCATCCTCAGCAATGATGCTGAGCCGCTTTACGTGGCCGTGTCCAACAGCGCCGGCACGCCTGCGGTGGTGGTCCATGATGATCCGGCCGCGGCACAGATAAACACCTGGACTCAGTGGATCATCCCCCTGCAGGCTTTAGCTGATCATGGTATTACTCTGACCAATGTAGACAAAATAGCAATTGGCATGGGAACACAGGGCAATATGACAATCCCCGGCGGTTCGGGTAAGATGTATTTCGATGATATCCGGTTGCATTAGCCGAGTACTGCTCCTTAAAAGTGATTGTAGTATCCGTTAGAATTACACGAGATTTTGTATCAATCAGGGGCTTATGCCGCTAATTGCGGTATAAGCCCCGCTTATTTTATTGCAGCAATAAATACTCTGCAAATAGTCCATTACAGCCTGATAGTAAGGAAATCTCACATAAGAAACTGTGGTTATATCTTTAAGGCCCGCAGGATAAGCGTGAACTGACCGCTCTTTAGGAAATAAAAGATTTTCATTGACCCGAAGATGCCAATCTGGTATAAATGCTGATGGAATTTTTGGGTATTTTCAGTTTTGGAGCCGTACTTTCATAGGCTTTTTTTATCTTTGGATTTGTGACAAATGCCCATAGTCTGCTTTTGTAGGAGACTTACATCAAGTCATAAGAAATTATACTTAGCAGATGTGGAATGAGCGAAGCGAAAGTAAAGATCGTTGTCAGCCGCTTTAGCACATGGCTAAAAGCGTAATCATTCATACTCTTTGATAAGGAGGACTATTATGTGTAAGAAATTGATTTTCGGAATGCTTGTGATAATCATTTTAAGCGTTAATGTAGTCCAGGCAGCCACGATAAGTATTGTCGATCTGCCGGCCACCGGTACTGATGATGCAATTGGTATCAACAGCGGCAAAATCTACACTCACACATTTGATTTTGGTTCGAACGCACCGGTTACCATCAATGGCGTCGCTTTTGAACAGGGGCAGACCGCCAACTTGAGTTCTGTTTACACCGGCACCAGTAGCTGGGGATATGGCTACACTATCGACGATACGAGAAGGCCTGTGAATATACCCTTACATGGCGGCCCTTCCAATGCGCCGGCGGATGGAAGCTCTAACGGCCTTTTTCAGGATTTCATCTATCATTCCGGCGGACCTGTAGGTGATGGCACCATATTGACACTGTCGGATCTCACCGCTGGAACGACATATTCGACGCGATGGTACTATGGCCCATTTGGGATAGGTACGGCCAGAGTTATCACTTTCGAAGCTGATGGTGAGAGCAATGGTATATTCAGCGACACGATTGAACTTAGCCTTGATACCGGGGGAGCACATTATCTCGATTACACATTTACCGCCGACGATACCGATGTGACGCTTCGATTCATTACCCATAACGACAACCAGAGCGCTCACCTCTATGGAATTACCAACGAAATAGCCAAGCGGGTAACAAAAGCCTATGGCCCCACTCCCAAAGATGGTGCCCAGTATACGGATACATGGGTAAGTCTTTCGTGGAAACCGGGAGCTTTTGCGGCCTCACATGATGTGTATATGGGCGACAATTTCGACGATGTTAACGACGGCACCGGCGATACGTTCCGGGGCAACCAGGCATTGAATTCACTGTATTTTGTTGTCGGTTTCACCGGATATTCTTATCCGGATGGTCTCGTTCCAGGCACAACTTACTACTGGCGGATAGATGAGGTCAATGAGGCCGATCCAAACAGTCCATGGAAAGGGCCCGTCTGGAGCTTCTGGATCCCCTCTAAAAAGGCCTATGAAGCCACTCCTGCGGACGGCGCCTTGTTTATCGATCCTAATGTGACCCTTACATGGACGGCAGGTTTCAATTCTATATTGCACACCGTATTTTTCGGTGAAAGCTTTGACGAAGTGAACAATGCCATCGAAGGATTTTCTCAGATAATTACGACCTATACTCCCGGTCCCCTCGAATTGGAAAAGACTTACTACTGGCGGGTCGATGAGCGAGACACCTCGACCACGCATAAAGGCGACGTCTGGAGTTTCACTACATTGCCTGATGTGCAAATTACCGATCCAAATCTTGTCGGCTGGTGGAAGCTTGATGAAGGTTATGGCGCGACCACCGTTGATTGGTCCGGCTATGGCAATCATGGGGCCATAACCAACACAGGCGGAGGGCTCGGCGAAAACGGTTCGGTCTGGGACACTGATCCGGAGCGAGGCATCGTTCTTAGCTTTAATGGAAACGACAGCAGCGGAGCATACGTCACCGCCGGCGGAATTCCGGAGATGACCCTGACAAACGACTTTACCTGGGCTTTCTGGGCCAGGCAGCACCAGGACCAAAGCACGGACATAGCCGTGGGAGGTAACAATTTGATCCTGGGCAACCGGTACAGCTATACCGGTTCCGACCCACTTGAGTTCGTCAAGTTTACGCCGGCAAAATTCGAGTTCTACAATAATGATCCTGATTACCTCATGACTATTGATTATGATGATATCCCGGGTAATGTATGGATCCACCACGCCGGTGTTAAGAAAGGAACAACCCTGACCTATTATCGCAACGGCGTAGAGTCAGGAACCAGCACTATCACAAAAACTATCATTGCTAATCCATTCTACATGGCTGGTGAGCCCGCCGGCGGAGGACGATGGCAAGGCTGGCTCAGTGACGTCCAGCTTTACGATAAGGCT
>CAZHBL010000537.1:0-4081 GCA_964530105.1 uncultured Pirellulales bacterium
GATTATGAGTGATTTAATCAATCGAAGAGAATTCCTGGGTGCAAGTGCAGCAGGAGCTGGAGCAGTCATACTGGGTACACAATTGGCCAATCGAGCCGCAGCGGCCGGCGGGGAAGGAGAATGGCCGCCGAAATTGCCCGCTGTGAAAATCTACAAGGTCTTTATCGGCAGGACAGGCGGTATTTACCTTTCAAGGCCCACGGATGAGATTGCCAAATTTGATAAATATCTCGCCGGTGTGGAACGCAAGCTGGGCGACGTCAAGTTCATCGGTGGCGAGTTGGTTCCCCCGACCGAAGTTGAAAAGGTTTTGCCCAAACTGGCCGATGCCGATGGCGTTCTGATATTCCATCTATCCGGACACGGCGGCGGCGCGCCAAAGGCCGCAATGGACCGAATCGTCGAGGTCGGGCTGCCCACTGTGGTCTTCTCCCAGCCATTCAGCGGGCACGGATGGATGTATTTTCCACAGTGGCAGAAAGACGGCAAGAAAGTAATCCTGTTGCCGACCAGCGACTGGGGCGAGATCGACCGAACTGTCGGATTGATGCGGGTAGCGCCGCACCTGCGGAAAACACGCATAATCGTTGTTAATGGGCCGCTCGGAACGGCTGCCGCCTGCTCCGCTGAACAGGTCAAAGAACGTCTCGGTTGCGAGATCATCCCGGTGACAATCGCCGAGACTGTCAAGGCCCATCAGGCAATCGATATCAAGGCAGCAGAGGCCGAAGCCCAGGAATACTGGATCGGCAAAGCGAAGAAAATCGTCGAGCCATCAAGAGAGCAAATCATCAACTCGGCACGCTTCTACCTGGCGATCAAGGATATGATGATTAAGAACGGAGCGCATGCCATCACCAGTTCCGGTTGTATGGGCGAACCGGCAAAAGCCTGCCTGACGTTCAGCAAGCTCAACGACCTCGGAATGGTCGGGGCCTGCGAGGGGGATATGGACTCGACACTGACAATGCTGATGTTTAAATATGCGTACGGCATCCCGGGCTTTATCACCGATCCGGTCTTCGATGAATCCGAGAATGCTCTGATACATTTCCATTGCACCTCGGCTACGAAGATGGACGGCCCCGCCGGCAATAGGCTGCCCTTCACCATCAGGAACCAGAGTGACAGCGAGCAAGGCGTCTCGCTCGAGGTGGAGAACCGAATCGGACAGGAAGTTACCTGTGCCAAGTTCATCAATCTCGACTCCATGCTGATCTCCACGGGTAAGATCTATAAGATTACCCACGATGAATTAGGCTGCCGAACGCAGTTCTGGACGAAGGTCACCGATGCCCGCAAGATGTATCATAACTGGGGCGCAGGAATCCTCAAGGGCGGCACTATGGCACTGCTGCATCGTGCGGTCTTCTACGGCGACCACATGGATGGCATGAAAAATCTTGGCGTCCTGATGGGATTTAACGTCGTCGAAGAGGGATAAGGGCTGCTGCCGAGCGGCGGTGTCATTTTTGATAACTGCCGACAAGCGTCGCGTACTTCTTGTCACATGATAGAATGTGATTAGTCAGCCATTCGTACATAAAATCGATTATATCTGTGAGAATTATTTCCGGCCGAGCCGCTCCGTTTGAGCACAAATCATCTACCTTCTTTCGGAACTGCTCGTGCGTACATTTATGATTCTCTATATCCGGATATCCACATTCGGACATGTACTTCTCTTCTGTCTCGAAATGTACCAAAGCGTATTCTCTCAAGCCTGCCAGTATGTCCGAGACCGTTTGAGAATCCACGGTCGTATCCATAGACTCAAATAGATCATCAAGCATTTTGAACAGTTGCTTGTGTTGTTCATCCAGCTCTTTGACACCCACGCTGTAACTTTCGTCCCAGTTTATTATGCCCATAAAAACACTCCCGTTTATTTGCCAATTTTAACAAAGACGTTGAGTTCATGTCGGCTAAATCAAAGCGGTGTATGATTGTGGTGTGACCGTGTACCATCTCAAGCGTCATAATCGCCGATAGTCATCGACCGAAACGTAAATCCCAGGAAAATGGACAGCAAATCCCAGGCAGAGTGCTTACGGTTATAGGACCATTTGACCGAGATTGTATCCGCATGTCGTTCGATTGGGTTCCGTAATATTCCGTCACATAGTTTCGGATTCCAACTAAAACCAATGTCATCTCCAGGCAGAGCCGGCTTTTTGCCGCTTGGCTCTGAAGGAGAAAAAATGTATAAGTAAGCCATGAAGCCAAAGATTCTGCTTGTTAATCCGCCGATCTATGACTTCGCGGCGTATGATTTCTGGCTAAAGCCCGCCGGGATGCTCAGCGTGGCCGGATTTCTGCGCGGCAAGGCCGATTTTAAGCTGTTCGACTACCTCGACCGGCTGGCCCCCTTTATGGCCGGGCAAAAGAAGTTCGAATCCGACCGGTGGGGTCGGGGCCGGTTCTATTGCCGGCAAATCCCGGTTCCACAGGCCTTGGAAGCAATCCCCC
Organism: uncultured Pirellulales bacterium; assembly: GCA_964530105.1. Taxonomy (GTDB): domain Bacteria; phylum Planctomycetota; class Phycisphaerae; order Sedimentisphaerales; family Anaerobacaceae; genus JAFGPJ01. Next base: position 2,470 of record CAZHBL010000537.1, read on the forward strand.
GTTACTTTCGGCGATTCGGCCTGCCCCGAAATCTGTTCACCGATTTTTTAGCTAAAAAAGAGCCGTTCGATTTTGTCCTGGTCCAGACGACAATGACTTACTGGTACAACGGCCTCCAGGAAATTATTGAGGATGTCCGCCAGTTTCAGCCTCAGGCGAAAATTATTTTGGGTGGTAACTACGTTACGCTTTGCCGCGATCATGCACAGACATTGGGAGCGGATTTGCTTGTGAATGGTACGAATCTTGAGCCGCTCTGGGAATATTTGGGAATAAGTCCGGACATGCAGCAGCCGGCCTTGTGGGAAGTTTATGATAAGCTGAATGTCGGCGTATTGAAGCTGACCGAAGGCTGCCCCTTTAATTGCACCTATTGCTCGGTGCCGAAGGTGTACGGCAAATTCAAGCCTCGATCGCTGGAACATTCTTTAGGCGAGCTGGAATTACTCTGCCGGCTTGGCGTCGAGAACGTTGCTTTTTATGATGACGCCCTGCTGTTCGAAGCAGAGAAAGTCCTGATACCGTTTCTAAGCGAGGTCCTGAAACGCAATCTAAGCGTGAACTTCCACAGTCCGAATGCGCTTAACGCCCGTTTTGTAACCAGGAACTTAGCAGAGCTTATGGTACGAGCCGGCTTTAAGACTTTCTATCTCGGCTTCGAGAGTGCTTCGCAGCAATGGCAGAAACAAACCGGCTCGAAAGTTTTTTCTGATGAGCTTGAACAAGCTACTCGATACTTAATTGCTGCCGGCGCCGAGCCTGATAACATCACGGCGTATCAAATCCTCGGCCATCCGCATATTGATATTCAGCAGCTTGAGACCTCGATGCGTTTTGTAAACAGCCTCGGCATCCGCGGAATGTTGGCTGACTTTTCACCGATACCCGGGACGCCCGATGGAGAATATTGCCGTAAATGGATCGATCTTGATGAGCCGCTGATGCACAATAATACTGCTTTTACAATTATCATGTTAGGCTTCGACGAGAGCAACCAGCTTAAAGACCTCCAGCGCCGATTGAACAGAGAACGGGATGGAAAATCAATTTTGTAATAAAGACGCCGCAGGAGAACTGCCGGCTTGATTTTGCCTGTCGGTTTCGTATATTCGAAATCCTCAGCGAATAGTTTAAGGAGATTATCATATGAAAACTCGGAAACGAATAGCAATTCTCACAGGGGGAGGTGACTGTCCCGGAATCAACGCCGTCATACGGGCGGTTGCTAAAAAGGCCATTCTCGAACATGATATGGAAGTTCTCGGAATAGATGACGGCTACCATGGGCTGGTCAATAATAAGTACCGAAGGCTTGCATACAATGATGTTTCGGGGATTTTAACCCTCGGCGGCACTATTCTCGGCACATCTAAAATAGCAAATCCATACAGGTATCCGGTCGGCAAAGACAAAAACCTGGAGTTCCGCGACCTGTCCGGGAAGGCGGTTGAAAACATAAAGAAGCTCGGCGTGGTCTGTCTTGTCTGCATTGGCGGTGACGGCACATTGGGAATCGCACACAAACTGCACAGGGAGGGACTGAACGTCATCGGGGTGCCCAAGACGATTGATAACGATATCCGAGGGACGGATATCACTTTCGGATTCGATT
>CAZHBL010000538.1:0-4079 GCA_964530105.1 uncultured Pirellulales bacterium
CAACTTGCCGGCCGGGGAGTCAAAGTGCTGCAGGTGGGACCGGGGCGTCTCAGGGCGGTGACTCACTATGGCATAAGCACCGAAGATATCGACTTGGCGCTGGCGGCGATGAGTGAGGTAATGGCCAGGTCGTAGCAGCCGGGAAACAATCGGGGCCTATACCGAATCAATCGGTATAGGCCCCAAAACTTTGCTATTTATAATCCAGCCGGGCGTAAAATAATCTGGTCAATGTATATATGGTCCCTGTCATCGCCACTTTGGCCGGAATCGGTGCCGTCACCTAAGCCGATAGTGATTTTCTTAACAGAGGTCAAATCTACACCGCCATCACTGAATTGCCCAAGGGCAATGGTCCATTGACGCCATGAATCGGACTGACAAGCATAGGCGAATGTCTCGACCCTGAAGCTTTGGCCGGCAGCATCTTCCAGCGTCAAATACATAAGCTGCTCCATATTTTCGTGTTCACCAATGAATGACAGCGATAAGTCCTCAACAGATTGAGCCGTCCAGTCCTGCGGACTGACAAATGTCCTGGTAACCTCAGTAAAGTAAGGTTCGTACTGATTCTGGAATTCAAATCGCATAGAGTTGTTTTCGCCCGATGCCAGAAGAACGTATTCTACTCCCGGCTCGTCAATATTATCGACCCATGCGCTCCTTATGTCTGCATCATTTGTATATGATTGAAAATCATCCACGAGCAGATAATCCGCTACCGTAAATGTCCAGGTATGGCCTGTTACCGTGCCGGAGGGACCGACTTGATCGACCCTCCACTCGTACGTCTCGCCTAATTCGAGATTCGTGGGCGTATAGGTGGTTCCGGAGGGAGTAGGATCTACCTTTTCCATCGCTCCGGCTTTGCCCAACCAGAGTTCGCGGCCAGTGGCGAACTCCGCCTCGAGCCAGCTCAAACTCGCATTGACGGACACGTCAATCGCCCCATCGGCGGGACTGGGATTCACTGCTGCCGGGCCATCGGAAGCAGAGAAAATATCATCGAAGGTGCAATGATAGCCGACCGGTTCCTCATCTTCATTCTGTGCGAATATTCCGCTTGCACCGCTCGTAAAGACCTCATCATTCACGCCCTCGTCTTCCCAAGGATCGTTTCCATTCGTGTCCACCATCGTTGCCGTCCTGGCGACGAGCGGTCCGCCTTTGTACTCATAGAGGCTGCCGGTGACGTACACGGGCCCCGAGCCGACGACGTCCAGTTCGGCATAGAAACTCCGGGCATTATTGAGCCCCGGCACGAGAAGTTCCAGACCCAGCTCCTCTGAATTTCTCATTATATTCTGCATCATTATGACCTTCTCGAGGTTGATTGACAGGTTGGCCGGGCCATTATTCCAGCTTACGTGCATTATATAGGTCTGGGCGGCAACAAAACCTGGAGCCACGCCGGTCATCGAGCCATCCGGATCAACGAAGTAAGTCGTGCGTGCAACCAGGCCGCAGTAGCGCCATGAGGCATCGCCGGTAACATTGACAACTGCGCCAACGCGGACGTCGGTGAAGACCTCATCAGTTCCGAATCCAGAGCCGAACGCCGAGCCGCCGACGCCCACCGAGCTTGTCTCATCCAGGCTCAGATATTTATTGCCGTTCGGGTCGGTTAGAATAGTATTCGTGAACGTTTTAGTCATGTCAGGAAAACATTCGTACTGCCACGTCGACAGGTCGGGCTGGTCTCCGTCGAATGTTTCCAGCCAGTTGGCCCGTGCTGTGCCGCTTACGAATGCAATCAATCCCACGAGCACACAGATTGTGACTAAGCTTCTCAATTCTCTGAACATAACATTCCTCCTTCAAAAATATGTGTTTTGTATATACGTTAAACGAAACCGTCATTCTCAATGAATATCTCGATCTCCACTACTGACTAACGATTTGACTCTACCTCCTACCTTTGAAAGCCCAAAATGAGCTTTAGGTTCAAATATAGAAGTTTATATTACTCCTCTTCACGTCGAAACTTCAAAAGAATCCATCAGCTTAAAAAAGGTCAAAATTCCTAAGTCTCATTTATATTATAAACCAAATCAGCCACTTTTTCATTAAAAAAATAAAAAAGGCAATTGATTAGAAGATTCTTTATAACCATCTCCAAAATTGGCTTTGTAGTATCAGAGCTAAATCCTTGCTTAATAACATCTTATAAAAGGTTTATGTCTTGTTTATTCGACAAACTTTGCGGGAGTATTATAACTAACCGGCATAATGGCTATACGGCTTAAAGCCCCACCATTCGTTACTGTCCATAGCTTTCCGTTTTCCCTCCCTAATTTTCCTGTGGTGTCGTGCTCCTGACACCCAACGGTTATATCGGGCAGGTAAGACGTCAAGACGATTTTGTATAAGGCCGAGGAAGCAAAATCGCCCTGAGTTCTTGAAGGCGATCAGAAGCAGCGGCCATATTTCCCATAGCCGGGTTGCAGGTTCAGCAGTTCCCTGAGCTTAGCTGGTGACATCACCCTTCGCTCGGTTGCCTCGGCCAGCCTGTGGATCCGGCTTAGCAAGTCAGAATTTGAGGCCAGCCGGGTCCGTGCCGTATCGAACCATATATTATCTTCGAGCCCGACTCTAACGCCGCCGCCCGAAACAATGGCTATAGAATTCATCATCCACTGGTAATTGCCAATCCCCGCCAGAGACCAGAAAGAGTTGTCGGGCAAATCATGAATCATAATTCCGGTGTGCAACAAATCCGCCTGCGCGCAAGCAATGTTGCCCAGCAGCAGATTGAAGTAATGGGGAGGTTCCAGAATACCTTTCCTCTCTAAATACTTTCCATAATTAATCACCCCGGCATCGAAAGCCTCTAATTCGGCAAGTCCTTTCTCCAAACTTCATCGCACAAGGGTGGAATTCAGTTTAATTATCATTATCGGCCTGAACACATTGAGAGTTGAGGAAAATGAACACCGGAACATCGCGATTCACATCAAGAAACTGACTTGTCCAAAAGGAACAAAGCGAAACAGACGGAGAGCGTAACAAAAGTGGGCAGAGGAGAGCTTAACTGCATTTAGAAGTAATTTCGTCAATCGGCGTCTGAAACCTCCAATAATTGCGAAAAAGACCAATATATGACAAAAGGGACCGCTTATCGTGCAGTAAAAGTAGCCGACCACCGTTTAGTATGTTATAATTCACGGCAGTGTTATGCAGGCTGACGATTGTACGCAAACCCCTGCAAACGAAAGAGGCAAACATGAACCCAAACACAGATTTAATCGCACGAGATGAACTAATGAAACAACAGGAATATAAGCCGGAACAACACAGTACAGATTTGGTAACCTGTGCTATAACACAGAAGCACGGCATAACGCGGCGCGACTTTCTCGGCAGTGCCGCCGTGGCGGCTGGGATACTCGCAGCACCGTGGCCCGGGCATAACACTACGGTAGCACAGATCATCGACGAGCAGCGGCCGCGAATTGAGGCAGCTATTCCGAACAAAGCCATCGCTGCGCCCCGCAAAAATCGTAAGCTGCTGATTTTCGATCTTAATGTCGGATATGGCGGTCACGGCTCCATCCCGACGGCCAATCTTGCTTTCACGCTGATGGGCAAAAAGACCGGAGCTTTCGAGACGGTTATCAGCAAGGATCCTTCCGTCTTCAAGCCGGATAAGTTGAAACAATTTGACGCCGTCTTTCTGAACAACACAGTAGGCAACCTCTTCGAAGATGCAGGATTGAGACAAAGCCTGCTCGAATTTGTTTATGCCGGCGGCGGACTCATGGGCGTCCACGGCACTACCGTTGCCTTTACGCAATGGCCCGGCGCTATTGAAGACTGGCCGGAGTTCGGTATCATGCTCGGTGCGCGCGGAGCCAACCACTACGACAGCGACGAACACGTTTTTATCAAACTCGACGATCCCGAACATCCTGTCAATCAGCCTTTCGGCGGCCAGGACTTCGAATACCGTGACGAGTTCTTTCGCGTCCATGGGCCCTATTCAAGGGACAGGGTACGCGTGCTATTCAGTATCGACACAGGCAAGACAAAATTCGAGGGACAACCTCGCGGCAATTGTTTCCGCGAGGACGATGACTACG
>CAZHBL010000539.1:0-4074 GCA_964530105.1 uncultured Pirellulales bacterium
GACTTTGCTCTCCGTGTCGGTCACGATGATATGACTGGTGCCCTCGATGGAGGAGACGGAGCCCTGGGCCGACTTGAATTTTTCCAGAGCCTTAACAACCTGCGCGACATCCACGTAAGTAATTTCAAACGTTTGAGTGACAAGCCTCTCGGCTATCGCGGGTATTTCCTCGCGCGACAATATCCGTATGACATTTTCACCTACAATAATACCGGCGTCGTGGACCTCGAGAATACACCGCAGAGCTTCGTCGAGCGATACTTCGGTAAGCGAAACGGTCACATTGCCGGTGACCTTTGGGCTCATAATAAGGTCCACATTAACCTGATCGGCCAGTTGTCTTATTACGGTGGCGATAGGAACTTCATTGACATCGATACATACGACTTTCTGCATCCGTTGCTCGAGGTCGCTCAAGACGGCTTTTTTTGCTGTCTGCTCATCGCTTTCGGCGGCAATGGCCGAAACGCAGCAGAAGCAGAGGAGTGTACAAATGACAAATGAATTTAAACGCCTGGATTTTATTCTTAAACTTTTCATAACAACCCCTTTCCTAACTTCAGTCTTACCTGAATATCACTTCACTTCGTTTATTCGTAGTGTCATTTTTCGTTTTATTAATTATTGGGACTCAGATTGATCTCCACTCGGATTGTCAACTTTTTGAACAGCAATATTTTCTACTTCGTGGACCTTTTGCACCCACCTGTTTCCATCCTTTTCGAATTCTATGTTGTCTCTGTTTATTTTTACAATAGTAGCGTCATTAACCTTATCCCCGACATATACTATTTTCGAACCAATCAAGGCGGAAGGCTTGTCGTTTGAATATACGATAGCTCTTACGATTATTACTTCTTCTTTTGTCTTATTGGCGGTTTCGTTTTGTTCTGCGTTTTGTGTATCTGTTTCACCCGGTAATTTTATCGGGTCCCTCGTAATAACCGGTATTGCTTCCGGAATCTTCCAGTCGATTTCATGACTGGAATCGACTTTAGAGATAACGACGGGAGCATCATCAGTCCCGGCTCCTTTCGTCTTATGCGGAGCTTTGCTGAGAACCTGTCTAAAGGCAAAAATCATAATGAGAGCGAGAATCGGCACCATTATTATCATAGCTTTTTGCCTGGTTGGACTACTGCCCGGCTTTGATGTAAAGAGCTTGTCCTTGATTTGTTGCCACAGGCCGTCGCCGGTTTCTTCTATAAACGGACTGCTTCCGGGCTTTATGGCCTTTGCGGCTCGCTTCAACGACTCTTCGGGCTGAGGAAGTTTTTTAATCAGAGGACTCTGTGTCATCCGGTTCGTGGAAGTCGGTTTCGGAAAGACGTTGGCAGTTTGTTTTTGTGCGGTACTATCCGAAGAATCTTCGGATTGATTGAGTTTGTTAATCAGAGAACTTTGCGAAACCTGATTGTCTGCGGCCACGAGTTTTGGAGGAACACTGTGCGAAGGGTCAGGTGTGTGTGTACCGAAAGGTCGTTGAGAACCGTTGTTTTGCGGAACAGGAACACCTTTAAATACCGATGATATATCCTTCTGCAATCCTGCCTTTTTTTTATCAAGCTCTGACATTGATTATCTCCTGACCAAAGCCTTATTGCTGATTGTCTGCTCAGCCGAAATTCTGTCGTTGTTTATATCCTCAGCGAGTGTCCTTATCTGTTCAACCAAATTACTGCCGTTGACTATCTCCTCAGCCAACATTCTATATTCAGCAGCTGCTTTGCTTTTGGGTGCATAAATCAGGACCGGCTCACCAGCACTTGGTGCTTCAGCCAGCCTTATACTTCTGTGGATAGCCGTATCGAACACCAAATCACCGAAGAATTCCCGCATTTGCTGCTGAATTTGCCTGCTGAGAAGGGTGTTGTTTTCAACAAGAGTCAACAATATGCCTAAGATTTTTACGCGGCAAGGGTCGAAGCGCTCCGCAATGATGTTTGCCGTCTGGAACAACTGCTTGAGGCCTTCCATAGCATAATAATGAACCTGAACCGGCACGACGACACCGGTACTGGCGAGCAGTGCGTTTAAGGTCAACAGTCCGAGCGACGGTGGACAGTCTATAACACAAAAATCGTATTTATCCCTGACCATTCGGAGCTTTTCGCTCATGACGAATTCTCTGCCGACGATGCCGGACAGATCAAGCTCGGCACCCGAAAGCAACACATTGCTTGAGGCCAGATCGAGCCACTCGACTTTCGTGCTTAATATTATATTGGATATTCCAATTTGAACGTTCAGAAGGGCATCGTAAATCGTCAGGCTCATCTCATCAGGCTCGTAACCCAGACCGATCGTGCTGTGGCCCTGTGGATCGAGGTCGATCAGCAGCGTTCTGTAGCCTTTCTCTGCAAAGGCCGCCGCAAGATTCACTGAGGTGGTTGTTTTGCCGCAACCGCCTTTTTGATTTACTATTGATATAGTTTTCATATCTTCGAGCCTAAATTTGGTGCCGGGAGCTGATCGGCGATTTCCTTTTCCTGCTGTTTTTTGACAAAAGTCGCTACGTCAAGAGTCACTTTATAAGCTGAATCATCCTTTTTTGAGCAAGCTATTGAGAATTCATTCACAAAAAGTACCGGCTGATGCCTCTCCAGGGCATTCACGAAAGTAGCAAACTGATTGAATCCAGCAGTGAAGCTGATATCGATGTGGTTCTCGCATATGCTGTTACAATCGGGTATTTCTGAGACGCCCCGCTTGTCTTTATTTTTAATGCTGAATAAAGATAGATATTCTTTACTGGCGATTCGACCTATATCAAACGTCAAATTAGCTGAATCCTCCTGATCAACGACAAAATTCTTCAGTGTGTCTTGCAGACTCTCAATTTCTTCATTTAACCGGATTTTGGTTTGCTCATCTGCTGCTTTTTGTGCAGATTCATACAGTTGTTTTTTCTCAGCGAGCGTGTTTTGTAAGTTCATCTTGCTTTTAATCTGCGGATTCAGCAGAATTATATAAGCCACGAGAAACAGCACCATGCAGGCCGCCCAGACAATAGCTGCCCTCATAAGATATTTTCTATACATTTGTATTAAAGCTTTGATAAAAGTCATACTAAACTCCCGGCTTAAGGACACAATTTATCTCGTAAGAGACAACATTCTGACCTTCGAGTGTTTCAGCCTTCTGCGAAACTCCGATGTTTTCGAGCTTCGGTCCGAGAAATGCCGAATCGCGAATACGATCCCGGAAGTCTCTGACTGCTTCGTCGCAGTTGCTCTGAGGGCCGCCGCTAACCATTATCCGCAATATTTTTACGGGAACATCAATCTCTACCATTTGATCCGGATCATCTTTTTTGGGAACTTTTCTTTTCACAGAGCTATGATTTACCGCAAGAGATGTCAGCACTACCGAGTCAGGTATATTCTCCATCAGTGTCGTCAATACAGGCGACCATTGAGTGTGTCTCTTAATTGACGACTTAACTTCCGACAAGTAACCACTATAAGTTATTTTCTTCTGCTCTAACGCTTTCTGCAGCCCGACAGCATCCGATAATTTGTCAATCTCCGCCTGGCTTCTATTTATTTCCTGCTTCTTTAATGATAGAACGATTTTATTTTGCATATAAAAGCAGAGCATTCCCATTGCGACTGCAATAGGTATTACAACTGTTACAGCAATGATAGCAAGGCTGCCGGGCTTGCTCTTCAGCGGAATTGCCTGTCCATTTAATAAATCTATTGTAAACATAGCTTTTCGTCTTGTTACTCTTATAACTTTTAGTTCTTTTTAGTAATCGATTAGATTGATCTCATAGCAAGACCGGCCGCTACCGCCATTGCAGGGCCGGTCTTTGCGTAAATATCTTCATAATCCCGGTTTGCGTTGTGGCATATTTTGTCAAATGGATTCCACAAGACGGCCTCGACTCCAAGCCGGCGGTTCAATAACTCAACGAATCCTCTGGCCAAAGCAAAGCCCCCGCAAACAAATAGTTTTTCAACATTTGCAGAAGCAGACTGGGCTGAATAATAGCGCAATGTTTCGCCTACATCGGTAATCAATTTATGGCAGGCTTTTTCGAGGCTGTCACTGAGCCCCGCCTCATCCGCC
>CAZHBL010000540.1:0-4070 GCA_964530105.1 uncultured Pirellulales bacterium
CGCTGCATGAAAAACACGCTTAAAAAACAAGGAGTTGAAAGATTGTATTACGAATAAACACCAGATTTACTCTTCTTTTTGCCTTTTTTCTTCTATATTTCTCAATTCTACAAGGAATTAACCACGAATTAACACCAATTAACACTGATGTTTGAGCCACAGAGGCCACAGAGGCACAGAGAAATAAGCAATAACCGCGGATTTCGCTGATTGACCCCATGAGATGGTGGCTTTGCCTATCTCACGGGGTGAACGCGGTAAATAAAAACAAATCGTAAATCGCAAATCGAAAATCGTCAATACCAAAGCCTTTTACCTTTTTACTTCTTTACGTATTATACGAATCTAAACGTAAAAGGGCGGGCAAATTCTAAATAAATCTCCGTGAGACGGCGTCCTTACATTAACCGCAGAGGACGCTGAGAACGCAGAGAAAGTCATTGTCTATCCTGTTATCCTTTCTAAAACTTGAACCGCGGAAACCTATACCTATGGCACAAGTGGCACAAGTTTCGCGGATTACGCGGATTATTGAGTGAATTCTCTAATTATGCCTTTCTTCATCCTGAGCGCAGTCGAAGGGCTCTTTTTCCCTTTTCTTCCTTGCTTAACGAGAGACACCATCTATAATTGAACATGGCGGATTTAGTAACTTTGAAGCGGCAACGTCGTACTTTGTGATTTCTTGATTTATGTCGAGAGGCTTGGGATGTTATACGGAAACCATATATAATATAGTGCTCTATGTGAAAGAGAGGAGAATTCCATGAACGTGACCGAGCTTTGCGAGGACATAAGGCTGGCGCTCCATAATATCGAATTAGCAACTGAGCGGCTCGAGGACGACCAAACAAAACCGTATTCAGCGGAGGAAGTGAGAGAGCTAAGTAGTATGTTAACTTCCGTTTTCTGGGCGGCGCTCCCTCACTTCGTCAAAGGACGTGAACAAAACCCGATCTACCACAACACGCAGGTTCTCGATAACATGGTGCAGATTGGATTGGGTGAGGGCCCACCGTATCGTGAGTTCAGGAATGCGGTGTTGCTTGCTCTGCTTCACGACATTGGCAATTCAGTGTCACAACGACGAAAGTTCAAGACGGACGAGGTCATTGCAGCCCTCCAGAAAGACATTAAAGAAGGCACCAGTATAGCGTTGAAGGCAGTAGCGTTCCGACTGGAACACATGGACTATGGTCCTGAGCTGGCTCGTGACGTACTAAAGCCATTCGTCAGCCATGGGAAACTGGGAGATGATGATGTGCATCTCATTGGCAGGGCAATCTCAGTGCATGACTACCCGTCCGTTGAAAAGGTCTTGAAGGATCTGGCGGACAAGACACAGACTACCGTCGGGTACAAGCCAGGCGACTTCTTGTTGCCTTTTGGCAGTTCTCCTTTTGGCAGACTGATCGTATGGCTCCGTGAAGCTGACAGGCTTTTCATGCTATCAGGGCTGGGCGTGATCAAGGATCTCCGCGATAGTGGTAAGAAATTGACCGCGTGCAACGTGTTGGCCAAGCTCGAATCGAACGTGGAGAAACATATTAGTGAGTTCAAGCTTTACGAGCGAGCCGGCAGAGCAGAAGGATTCCGTGAAAAGACCCTCTATAGGACGACAACTGGGTACAAGCTGTTTGTCGAGTTCCCGAAGTTTCTGCGGGCCAAGCTAGAGGAACTAGGGATAGAGGAGCTGTTGAAAAACCTCGGAATCACCGTATAGCAGGAGCAAGCACATGCATTTGTCGAACAGAAAGGCGTAATGTAAACGGCCCAAAACACGAGGGGCCAACTTTCTCAACGGCCTCATGTTTGCCTGTTTTTAGGTTTCGTTCATGAGCAGTAGGCTGTGCAAAGGAGAAAAAGCAGACTAAATCTGTAAATCAATAAAAATAAAAGAACTGGATAAGGTAACTTGAATCGCTAAAAAAAGTCCCTACTTAGCTCCTAAAGCTAAATCCCAAGTTATCCTTTGATTTTAAGTACGGGTTTGTGTATAATAAGGCCGGAAAAACGTTAATGAAACATTTACTATTTTTCCATGTTCATTTTATTGGTTGATATCTTCGTCGTTGATATGATGCATATTCTTGAGGCAACAGCATGATTGAACAAATACCCGTAAATCCTGATATGCTTCGCTAGGCCAGGAAAACCAGCGGTTTTGATATAGATGATGTTGTTGTCAAGCTTAGACGGAAAAGGATAACTTCCGAAACCGTTGAATCCTGGGAAAAAGGCACGACCAGCCCGACATATGTTCAATTGGAACGGCTTGCTTATGAAATTTATAAGCGGCCTTTGGCACTGTTCTTTTTTCCTGAGCCGCCTGAAGAAGAAACTCCTGGAGAGTCTTTTCGGACATTACCTGAAAAAGAAATTAATCTTTTAGGCCCAAGATTGCTATATCTGGTGCGTCAAGCAAAGGTAATGCAAGAGAATCTTAGAGAATTATTTAACGGAGAAAATCCTGCAAAAAAACAAGTATGTTCTGACATAACGATACATAACTCGGACACCATCTCTGATGTAGCTAAAAAAGTTCGGAAATACTTAGGTGTTGGATTAAATGAACAATATTCACTAACGACAAATGACAAGGCATTAAAATATTGGCGGGACGTGCTGGAAAAACAAGGAGTCTTTATTTTTAAGGATGCTTTCAAGGATGAGGAATGTTCCGGATTCTGCTTATATGATAATGTGTTTCCTGTTATCTATATCAACAACAGCCACGCAAAGATACGTCAGATATTCACACTCTTTCATGAACTGGCGCATCTTCTTTTCAAAACCGGTGGTATCGACTTAAGACATGATGATTTTGTCCAGAGAATGACAGGCCCCAACAAGCGTGTAGAAGTATTCTGCAACAAATTCGCGGGCGAATTCCTTGTGCCTACCGAGGACGTTAAGCCTCAACTACGCAATCAAACCATAAGCGACACTCTTTTGACGCGGCTTGCCAAGAAGTATAGTGTTAGCCGGGAAGTCATCTTAAGAAAGTGCCTTGACCTGAGGCACATTACAAAGGCATTTTATGAGACAAGAGTGAAAGAATGGAACGAGGAGAGATTGGCGCGTGGCAGTTCTGATTCAGATAAAGGTCACCCTACGTATTATGAAGTCAAAGGAGCATACTTGGGAACGTATTATATTGAAGCCGCTTTTGGCAAATACTATCAAGGTGCTATATCAAAATCACAGCTTGCCGAATACCTTGGCATGAAAGAAGCCTCCGTGAGTACATTTGAGAGCCATATGCTTCATAGGGTGACAATGCCATGAAATATGTATTTGACAGCGATTCTCTCATTAACCTATTCAGGCATTATTACACTGAAAGGTTTCCTACGTTGTGGGAAAAATTCAATACTCTGGTCTCAGAAGGAGAACTCACTTCGGTAAGGGAAGTTTTTAATGAAATTGGTTCAAGTGAAGATCCATTGGGGACATGGGCAAAAGAACAGAAAAACGTATTGTTCTTAGAATCGACAGTTGAAGAACTTAAATTTGTAGCTCAGATTTTCCAAGTGCAGCATTTTCAGGCGATGATCCGAAAACAAGAAAGACTCAAAGGTAAACCGGTTGCTGATCCGTTTGTCATCGCCAGAGCAAAGATTTCTGAGGCTTTTGTGGTAACTCAAGAGAAGAAAACAGAAAATGCAGCAAAAATCCCCAATGTCTGCGATCATTTTGGGATACGATGGACTAACCTTGAAGGTTTTATGAAAGAAGAAAACTGGACATTTTAAATTGACAGCATTCCCTTGGGGACACCATACGACGGGGTAAAATTCCCTTGGGGATAGGTTGCCCATCCTATTCACTTATAATTTGAAGCCGCGTTTTATGAAATCATCTTCAAGTCCAGTGAACCATGATCGCACGAAATGGGAGAGGATTACCTTTGTGCTGCTTTTGGCATTTTTTCTTATGCCCGTGACTTGGCCGCAAGTTGTATGTGAAGCTCGCACGCCGCCGGCGGAGAAGGTATTGGGCTATCTGAAAAGTCTGGGAAACGGCCGCTATATGTTCGGGCAGATGGCCACCTGGGTGCATAATGAGAA
>CAZHBL010000541.1:0-4065 GCA_964530105.1 uncultured Pirellulales bacterium
GCTGGAGCCACATGAAGCTGAAGCCCACCAGCACGCCGAGGTACAGGCTCGAAGAAAGCGAACCGCCGCCCAGGGTTATGCCGCTCTGCAGCCAGCCGGGGCCTGATAATTTCATGTACGTCTTGAAAAGCGATCCTGTGCCTTTCTTCCTGGCGTCCAGAATCATTTGGCGGTCCTTTTCGATCCGGGGATTCATGTGCATCACCTGCTGCTTAGCCTCCGGGCGTTTCTGTGCCTCTTTTGACGCCATATTCAAGTCTCCTGCTTTAACTTTCTCTTAGACGTTCCTTGACGAGATGTATTCTTTTGTTTTCAAAACCACTTCGGGCTCTGCTTCGAACGGCAGACATCCCGTACCGATACAGACATTCCGAATATTGTCTGTAAGTGCCAGAACTCTGTCAACTTCCTTTTCGACGTCACGGAAATTTTTTGACGTAATCGCCCTGGCGTCCATGTTGATTCGAACCATTATTTCGGGATGCGCCAGCATCTTTTCCATGAACTTCCGCTGGTCAGTTTTTGCCGGGCAGCAGACGTACCCGGTTCCCGTTTGGAGGATATCATCGAGGATCGGCAGCGTATCGCCGCCCATGATACATGGAACAGGATGGCCGACGACGGCCGCCGTCTTTCGCATTATTTCCTTTATCGCTCCAAATTCGATTTGCCTGAACTGTTGCGGGGACAACAGCGGAGGAGTTGCTGCCGATTCGAAGAAAGCGATATCCAGACCATTGCGGACGACTTCTTTGCAGAATTCGACCTGCCCGGCCACGAGATGCTTAAGAGCTTCGGCAACCAAGTCCGGGTTGGTGTGAATCTCGCACAAAAGACTTTCAAATCCAATGAGATTGGCCGCCAGAGAAAAAGGGCCGCTCAGGGGGATTCTAACGTCGGCATCGGGACAATTATCGCAAACACGTAGTGCCGCTTCGATAACTATAGGAATCCTGCCGGCCGTCTTCGGATCGAACGGCTCAAGGGTAATCAGCTCTTTAACTGATGAACAGGGATATTCGCAGATAGCGGGGATTGCATTGCCTGCCGCCCTGCCAACGATTGCACCATAGGCCTCGGCTTCCAGATTGTAAATATCAATACCCACCACTACCGGCCGGTGCTGGTAAAGACGATAAGCTTCTATATGGGCATGTGATAGAAGCTTAACGTCCCGCGAGACATCCCAGGGCCTTTTTCCGATGACTCTTGCAGCGTGTTCATAGACCGAAGGGCAGAATTGCACTTGCTTTGACTCCTTTGTTAATTGGCTTATTCTTTGCCTCTGCGCTGTATTTCGCGAATGACGGCGGAATTGTCCAGCTCGCCGTCGCCCGCCGCGATAGCTTTTTCCAGAACTTCCAGATGCACTTTTGAGAGCGGCAGCTCCTGCCCTGAATTCTCTGCGCACTTGAGGATAATGGAAACATCTTTGTGATGCTGCCGGAGCCTTGCCTGCGGCGTAAAATCACCTTCCAGCATCTTTTTGCCCTTAATGTCCATAGCAGCAGAATATGCCGGCGTGACTTTGAGCAACTCAAGAAAGGCCTTCGGCTCAAGACCGAGTTTGGCTGCGAAGACAAGCCCTTCGGCCAAAGTCAGCCGGTTAAGCCCGAGGATTAAATTACCGGCAAGTTTTGCCCTTGAGCCGTTTCCCGAAGCGCCCAGGTAAAATGTCTTAGCACCAAGCGATTCGAAAATATCCATACACTTTTCGTAAGCGGTCTTGTCGCCCCCGACCATAAAAACTACTTCTTTATTTTTTACTTGTTGGCTCGAACCGGAAAAGGGGGCATCCAGAAAATGAATATCCTGTTTAGCAAGACGTTTTGCCAGTTCAGCGGTTTTGTCAGGCTCACCGGTCGTCGTATCAATAATATACTCCGGCAATTTCTTCGCTTTAAGAATTCCTTCGGGCCCCTCGACAGCCTGCAGCACCGCATTGCTGTCAGGAAGCGACAGGATAATGCGGTCGACTTGTTCGGCCACCTGTGCTGGACTATTGACGGCTACTGCCCCCAACCGCTCAAGCTGCTCGCACTTTGCCTTTTCTATATCGAAGCCGACGACGTTGAAACGGTCGGCCTTCAGACGCTCGGTCATTGCCGAACCGACAAGACCAAGACCTACAAGTCCTATATTAACAGGCACACTGCCGCCCTTTCGCTCTATTTAAGTATCGCCAGCATTACAACCACACAGGCCAGGCATATTCCCAGCGTCACAACAAAACCCACCCAGGATTGTCGCGACGGCTTGACGATGAAAAGCCCGCCGGCCGTGCACCAGCGGCTGGATTGCGGCACGGCCTCTTCCAAAGGTAATTCGAGTCTATACTCCTTACCGATGGGGACATATATCTTCGTGAAAAACTTTTCGATAGTCTCTTGCTTCGGCGGCTTTGTTATAAGACTGCCAATCACTCCTGCAAGCACGCCGACCACTATCGGCGCGCCGATAGTAACATCCCGGCTGCAATCAAGAACGTACCGGCTTACCAAAAACGTTGCCGAGGCCAGGATCGTGCTGCAAAACATCCCCGTAGTGTTCATTCTCCGCCAGAGAAGACCCATCGCCGTGGAGATACCAACCAGACTCAGGATATTGAAATAGTCGAGTATGGCTTTGACCAGATTGAACCGCATAAGAATTGCAGATCCAAGCGCCAATAGCGCGATAGCAATTCCTACGATTCGCGTGACGCGCACAAGCTGTTTCTCATCGGCGTTGGGATTGATATACTCGCGATAAATATTCTGCGAGAACAGCCCGGCTACCGTCACCTGGACCGCATCGCCCGATGACATTGCAGCGGCCATCACACACGCGAGCATCACACCCTGAAGCGTCGGCGAAAGGAGCGCGCGAATCGAATCGCCGAATGCCGCGTCCCTTTGGATTTCGGAGCCTGTGTTGAGCAGGTATGCAAGCCAGCACAATCCAAGCACGCACCAGCCTATGGTGCAGATGCGTTTGAGTATGTTGCCGTAGGTGAAACCTACGCGTCCCTCCCATTCGGTCCGGCCTGCGCCGCAAACGCTCATCAAATGCGGAAAGGCCAGCGCCGTTAGCGGCGCGTTGATACACAGCAACAGCACGGTCAGCAAGCTGAAACCCTTCGGATCGAACAGGCTCATATAGTCCACATCCTGTGCTCCCAGCGTGGCGCGCATTCCGGCCAGACCGCCAACCTCATTAAGTTTAAGCGCCGCCGGGATGGCAATGAATGAAAGAGCGATAATCATAAATCCCTGAATCATATCGGTGCGTATTGCCGCGATGATGCCGCCCCAGTAGCTATAGATTATAAAAACCGCCGTGCTCACGAATAAGATTCCGAAGAACCAGAGGTCGCTTTCAGCCGTCGCCTTGCCCATCATACCCTGGACGGTGCGGGTTGTAGCAAGCAGAACGCCCGCCAAGAAAACGATCATTCCCGCCGCCGCAACGATAATGTATAGCACACTGGCCGCTCTGCCGAAACGCTGCCGGAAGAAATCGGCCATCGTCAGGCATCGCATTCGACGGATTACCGGCGCGATAATCCAGTAGAAAGGCGTCCCGAAAAGCCACATCCACGAGACCCAGACGCTGGAAGCTCCGCTGACTACGGCCTGGCTCATTACGCCGGCCACGTTGCCGGGGTGTGTGCCGGCTCCGAAGGCGTGCATCACCATCATCAGCGACCCGAACTGGCGGTTGCCTAAAAGATAGCCTTCCTGGTTGTGAATGCCCCGCTTGGACCACCAGCCCATAAGGAGCATCCCGGCAAAATATGCTGCGAGGACAATCCAAATCGCGTAGTGCAGACCGAGAATTTCCATAGTTAGCCTCTGTGAAGAACTATTAAATTTCCGCGTGTGCAACAAGTTGCACACCCTACCGAGTTCGAGACAGCAAAAATCATCCGTAGGGTGTGCAAAATTTATTTTGCACACGCAGACGATTATCAACATCCGAGATTCGCAAGTCAGAAAGTCTTAATAGGAACTTCCGCTCCTGCTTTTTCAGCCGAGACGTATGCACTGTATATCGTAGAGATGCAATCGGCTGCGATATTACTGT
>CAZHBL010000542.1:0-4038 GCA_964530105.1 uncultured Pirellulales bacterium
TCGCCGCGCTGCGCCTCACAACCAGCGGATTCAGCAGTCAACCCTTCCGGCAAGCAAGCTTGCCTCCGGGATTGCTGCTGATCCGCAGCGATTAGACTGCTTAGGTAAATTCATCAATAGTATTAGCTTCAATGCTAATAGTTAAAGTAAAAGGAGGTGAATATGAGTTTATTATACAAGGGTGCAATTGTACCTGAAAATAAAGTGGATATTCAGGAATTTTTGGATGAAATTTCGGATTTTCTTAATGGTATGTCTTCTGATAGTGGCGCTACAGGAGACATAGCTTTCCGAATTCGAGAGCCGGAGACAGATGAAAAGGACTGGGAAGTTAAGGTAAGCGGTCAGATTTCTGATGGCCAAGATAACGATGGTAATGAAATATGGAAACAGACTGAACTGCAAGATTATTATTTCGGAAAAACTCTTAAAGATGCTGTTGAACAAATATATACGGATTTTAAAGAGCAATATAGTGATAAACTGCCATAATTATTATAATATTAAAGTCTAACCATGCGCTTGTGTGGGACCGGGAAAGGCTGCAGTATTTTTTAAAGGCCTTGGTTGGCAATAGTTTTGAACATCAAAGAATAGCTTCGGGGTTATGTTTCCCGGCCTTACAGCTCAAACGCTGGACGCGAGAGTGAGGTAGAGTTTGGGACAATCAATTCCACTGATTTCAGAAGACCGCTCCATCTCTCCCAGATATCGAGTGGGTGATTGGCGTCGCGCGATGGAGTCCGACGATTGGAATCTACGGATCGCCATTTTCAAGGATCGTATAACTGGCAGATTTTTGGAGCCAATTGAGCTAATAGAAAAAGATTTAAATATTGGGGAATTCGCAGGCTTCTCCATTATGGCGCTGGACTGCTTGTTGGTTGAAACTCTAAATCAGTTTTACCAGGGGGTAGATGAAACGCCAGACAATCACCAGAGGCAGTTTTGGAAATTTTTTAGAGGCAGCGATTACTTCAAACCTCACTTCACTCGCAAGCTGTCAGACATTTTCTATAACCATATTCGTTGCGGGTTGCTGCACCAGGCTCAAACGAAGAACGGGACCTTAATTAGGGCAGATCAAGGAACAATGATCAAGCCAGCGTCAGGTGATCCGGTGAATGGGATAATTGTGGATCGCGTCCGCTTCCATGACGCACTGAAAAAGGAAATTTCGGCGTATGTATCAAAGCTGGAGACGGGTGGGTACCACAATGCACAACTCCGCTCAAGTTTTATAAAAAAGATGCAGTGCATCTGTGGGATTCAGCTGTGATCGCGTCCAACATCGGCACTGAGCAGGACGCGCAAAAACCGCCCACCTCTCATGCTGCGTTTAGATCTGCAGGAGCATCTATGAATGATGAGAAGTTCAAGGGCAACTATGTACCTCAGAGTGATTTTGCCGCGTACAGATCATCAAGGAAGTCTATTGAGCGAATTGCCAAGGAAGGTAGGAAATATGGGCTCAGCCTTATGATGATAAGCCAGAGACCATCAGAAGTGTCAGAAACTATATTTGCACAATGCAACAACTTCGTTGCTCTGCGATTGACAAACAATTCAGATCAAAACTATGTTAGACGGCTCTTTCCTGATAATTCCAATGCCATTACAGAAATTTTGCCGAACCTTGCACCTGGCGAATGTATAATTGTTGGAGATGCGGTTTTATTGCCCGCAGTGGTACAAATTGAAAAGCCTAAACCTGAGCCACAATCACAGAGTGTCAAATTCCATCAGGAATGGAAATGTCTCTGGAAAGACGTCACCTTTAAAGATGTGATCGCACGATGGAGAAAAGAATAATCGAATATTAAATCACTATAGCCATAACGATGCTTCGTGGAGAAAATACCTATGTTTCGTTTTATTCACACAGCAGATATACACCTCGATAGTCCTCTCAAAGGTCTTGAGGCCCATGAAGATGCCCCGGTTGATGAGATTCGTGGGGCGACAAGGAGGACGCTTGACAACCTGATCGACCTGGCGATCGAAGAAGAGGTTAATTTTGTTCTAATTGCTGGCGATCTCTATGACGGTGATTGGAAGGATTACAACACCGGCCTCTTCTTTGTCAGACAAATGAGCAGGTTGGGCAAGGCTGGAATCAAAGCTTTTATTATTTCAGGCAATCACGATGCAGCCAATCAGATCACCAAGACTATGCCCCTACCTGATAATGTAACTCTTTTTTCTCACAAAAAACCACAATCCGTGAAGCTCGACGATATTGGCGTTATAATTCATGGCCAGAGCTATGCTTTACGAGCTGTTATAGACAATCTGGCTTTGCAATACCCTCAGTACGATTCTAATTATTTTAATATTGGTCTACTCCACACATCCCTAACCGGCCGGGAGGGACATGAGGACTATGCGCCTTGTACTCTGGATGAACTCAAATCCAAGGGCTATGAATATTGGGCCTTGGGCCATGTCCATAAACGTGAGATTGTATCAAAGGATCCCTGGATTATCTTCCCAGGTAATATCCAGGGGAGACATATCAAGGAAGCCGGGGCCAAAGGGGCTACCTTAGTGACCGTAGAGGATGGCCGCATCACGGAAGTTGAGGAGCGTGCACTTGACGTGCTGCGCTGGATAGTATGCCAGGTGGATCTATCTGGATGTGAAGCCATCGATAGCGTCTATGATGCCGTTCGTCAAGCCTTTGAACAGGAACTTGATTTAGCAGGCGGCAAAATCTTAGCTTTGCGTCTGGTTTTGTGCGGCAGATGTGCTGTACACGCCCAATTGTTCGAACGCATGGCGCAATGGACTGAAGAAATTCGAGGCATTGCCGCAGGACTCGGTGATATATGGCTTGAAAAGGTAGCCTTTCGAACGAGTCGCAAAGTAAGCCTTAAAGAAATCACCGGTGAGAATACGCCTCTTGCCAGCTTGCTGTTGGCGATTGACAGTATTGAATTGGACGGTGACAGCCTATTGGAATTTGTCCCGGAGTTAGCTGTATTGAAAAGTAAGCTGCCTCCAGATATACACAGCCTTGACGATCCCTTTCTTGCCACTTCTTTTGATAAAATCGCCGAACTGCGCACCGAGGTACAAGAGCTTTTAATCGCCAGGCTTCTCCAACATGAGGGTACTCGATGAGAATCAAGCGTTTTGAACTGAAGGCCTTCGGCCCCTTTACAGACCGAGCCCTGGAGCTTGACTCCAAAAAGCCGGGTTTGCATATCATCTTTGGAGGCAATGAGGCAGGCAAAAGCAGCTCACTCAGGGCACTCAAGGCTCTGTTGTATGGTTTTGAGGAGCGCACTCCCGACAACTTTATCCATGCCAATAATCAGCTTCTCGTCGGTGGTCTCCTTGAAAACAGGGACGGCCGAACGATAACCTTTCAGCGTCGGAAAAAACGCAAGGCTGATATAATCGACGAGGATGGCAACCCCCTGGATCAAAGTGTCCTTACTCCTTTTTTGCAGGGGGTGGAGCCGGAAATTTTTGAATCCCTTTATGGCATTGACCATGAGGCCCTTGTGCAAGGTGGTGAAGAAATTTTGGCCCAGAAAGGCGAGGTAGGCCAGGCGCTGTTTGCCGCTGGTGCAGGTATTTCCTCACTAAGGGATGTCATCGAGCAACTTGAAAAAGAGGCGGCGGATCTATTCAAGGCAACCGGACAGCTACCAGAGATCAACAAGGCTGTTAAAAGATACAAGGAACTACAGAAAGAGGTCAAGGCTGTTACCCTCTCTTCTAAAGAGTGGAAAGATCATCAAAAGGCTTTAAAAACAGCTGAAGATGAGCGGGCCGGATTGGAGAAAGAGCGAGCCGTCAAAAACAAGGAGTTGCACCGTCTGGAGCGTTTAGAGCGGGCTATCCCTATGCTGGGATCTCTGCAAAATCTTCAGGCGCAGCTTAAGGCCTTGGGAGATGTTATTATTCTACCGGCTGATTTCTCTGAACGATACAACCAGGTGAGCCAGGAAATCCGTGAGGCCAGGATGCAACTTGAGAGAGATTCTGAAAAGCTCAAACAACTTAAAGAGAAAAGAAAGGCAATTGCGT
>CAZHBL010000543.1:0-4021 GCA_964530105.1 uncultured Pirellulales bacterium
CGTAAATCCCGCCGAGCCAAGGAAATGCGCGAATCGCGAAGCCTGTTCCTGGCCGTACAGGCTGCAATGCCGCGAACCGACTATCGACATTGCCAGATTGTCCTGCCGGCCCAGGCTGCCTTTGACGTACAGCACGGGCGGCGGATCGTAAATTCGCTTTAATACCGGCGGATAACGCTCGTCGGCAAGATTTACAAGCCATACGCCGAGCTTGCGGGCCAATTCCAACTCGGCCGCGGCGTCGAATTTCTCGCGTGTCGAGGCGATTCGCTCGGCGGTTTTGAAGCCGATGCCGTCGATCTTTGCTAATTCGCTAACCGAAGCGCCCAAAATCCGCTCAGACGAGTCGAAATGTTTGATCATCTTTGCGAACGTAACCGGCCCGATGCCGTCGGCCCTGATAAGCTTGAGCCAGTTTTCCATATCCGCCGAATTGCTCTGCGCTTTTGCCATAGTGACATTTAACCACGACGAGCACAAAAAGGCACAGACAAAAACCCGGCAAAAGACAATTTTAGCCCGAAAATCGAATTTTCAGTACTAAAAACAGCCAAATCCATGCCAAAATTCGCATTATTTTCTGATTTTTTATGCTTCTATGTGCTTTTATTGTAAGATTCAAGTCAAGAACATTAAGCGGAAAAACATCCGGAAATGTTCCATGGTCTATTGTATCGGGTGCCATTATTCCATATATTAATATCTGCAGTTGCGGGAGATATATAAGTTAACAAAGAAGACTACCCCAAGATTCTCTTACATTGACTCGGGCATCCCCGGCGACAACCGTCCCGGCACAGTACAAATATTCACTTTCTCTAAAAAGGAAAAAGAAATGAAAAAAACAATCATCTTATGTATTGCTTTGCTGGTCGTCGGCGCGAGCGGATGTTCAAAGACAGCCTCCACATCCGAAATCTCTGCTGTCGGCACAAGCGAGTACGCAAAGCCGGAGTTTATATTCGGTAATCCCGTCAATCTGGGACCTACGGTGAACAGCCCATATAACGAAGGTTCTCCAGACATCTCAAGTGATGGTCTGTCGCTTTACTTCGATTCCATGAGACCCGACGGTTTAGGCGATTGGGACATCTGGGTGACCCGCGCGAAAACGCCGCATTGCGATTGGTGCAGCCCGGAGATGGTTCCCCCGCCCGTCAACAGTCGATACGGCGAATCGGGGCCATGCATTTCGGTTGACGGGCTGTGGCTCTACTTCGCCTCCGACCGCCCCGGCGGGTCTGGCAATTTTGACATTTGGGTCTCGACACGGAAAACTACAGAAGATCCCTGGGGAGAACCTGTGAACCTTGGACCGAATATCAATAGTTGGGCTTACGACAATCATCCAAGTATCTCGGCGGATGGCTTGTCGCTCTACTTCGATTCCCGCCGGCCGAATCCGTCAGGCAGTTTAGGGAACAACGACCTTTATGTAACCACCCGGGCCACAAAGTCCGACGACTGGAGCATCCCCGTGAACCTTGGGCCAAAAATCAATACAAGCAATATTGAGTACTCCCCGAACATCTTGAGCGATGATATGACCATGTTCTTCGACAGCCGTATCACGGATCGCGATATATGGATGACAACGCGAAGAAATGCAAACGATGACTGGGATACAGCGGCGCCTCTTGAACCGCCCATGAACACCTCGGATATCGACACCGATCCAAGCATATCTGTCGATGGGTCTATTATCTACTTCGTTTCCAACCGTCCCGGCGGAAACGGAAGATTCGATCTCTGGCAGGCACGTATCACGAAAAACAAGAATACAAAAAAATAGCGCCATTACATATGGCAGACTCATATTTCGTGAATCGAAGAGCGATTTCATATCCCGTTTTGCATAGAGCGGATGCCATATCGGGTTAGTTGATTGCGAAATTTTTAAATTAAACGAGGCACGGGGCATGGTTTCGTGGTTTTTTCTTGACGTGGAAGTGGGTAATCTGGTACAAATGGGGAAAGTGAGGCTTGCGCTTTTAGTGCGTCAACGGACGGTTGGTTAAAATGGAAGGAGGTATTGGCGGCTATCATACGAATTTTCTCGATTAAAATGGATATTAGTTGCGGAAGAGATGTTATTATAGGCCATTGTCAATCATTTTAGGAGAATTATTATGCTTGGAAAAATGACTTATTTGGTTTGTTTTGCTCTGTTTTTAGGCGCGGCAAGCAGCGTTCAGGCACTTGTCACAGTCACAACTGCTGACGGTAATGGTGCGGACACGTATCTTTCGAACGATAGTCAGGGCGGCAATTATGGCCCGGACAGCGTACATGGCGCGGACGCATCACTCAGGGCCTTCCGCCAATTAGCTGCCGTACGCTCCAAGGCTGGTTATATCAGATTTGACCTAAGTAACGTAGCCGGAGACATGAGTGATGCCACATTAACATTTGAGGCGACTTTTCTCAAAGGCTCAGCAAAAACAGTAGAGGTCTATGGATTGACAGATGGAAACGGTGATTTTTGGGACGAAAGCACGACTACCTATAATACCGCTCCCGGTGTGCTCTCTGCTGATCTTGGGAACTATGCCCTCGACACGGCCATTATGACATTGCTGGGAACAATTGCTATTCCTGCTGCCGGTGGTACATATCCCATCAGTTTCAGCTCGAATCCGTCGGATCTTCCGCTGACAAGCTTTCTCAACACGGATACGAACAAGCTGGTGACATTCCTGCTTATAGGAACTGACAATGAGGGTGAAATTGCCTCAAAAGAGCACGAAACGTTCAATGCACCGACTCTGACTTTACCGAATGCAGTCTTCGGGGCGAGAACTTCCGCCGGCAATCCGAATCCCCCCGACGGCGCCTTGCATATGGATACGTGGGTTAACCTTGCCTGGATGCCGGGGGCTTCAGCGGTCTCGCACAATGTGTATTTGGGAGAAAGTTTTGATGATGTGAATGACGGCACGGGCGATACGTTCCGAGGAAACCAGACTGAAACATTTTACTTTGCCGGCTTTCCCGGGTATGCTTATCCGGACAGTCTTGTTAATGGCACGACCTACTACTGGCGAATCGACGAAGTTAATGACGCCGACCCGAACAGTCCGTGGAAAGGCCCCGTCTGGAGCTTCACCGTTCCACCCAAGACCGCCTATATTCCAGAGCCGACTGATGGTGCCGAACTCGTTGCTCTTAATGTAACGCTTACCTGGACGCCTGGTTTTGGCGCAAAATTGCATAATATATTCTTCGGCGAAGACTTTGACGAAGTGAATAATGCCGTCACGGGTGTTCCTACCGGCTTGTTGAATTACAACCCAGGCCCGCTTAAACTGGCTAAAACTTATTACTGGCGCGTCGATGAGTCCGACGGCACCGCTACGTACAAAGGCGAAGTCTGGAGCTTCACAACCGAAGGTGCGGTCAGCGGCCCGAATCCGGCCGACGGCGCTGTGGACATAAATCCGTCGGTGGTTCTTGGCTGGGATGCGGGAGCCGTTGCCGAAACACACGAGGTATACTTCGGCACCGATGCGGATGCCGTCAAGAACGCCACGAAAACCTCGCCCGAATACAAGGGAGCCAGAGTTCTTGGTCAGGAGAGTTATGATCCCGGTAAGCTTAAGTTGAATACAACGTACTTCTGGCGAATTGACGAAGTAAATAGCGTCGATTCCGACAGTCCCTGGGCGGGCAAAATCTGGAGCTTTACGACCGGTGACTTTGTTGTCATCGACGACTTCGAGGACTACGATGCCGGCGAGAACCAGATATGGTATGCATGGCACGATGGACTCGGCTATGGCACGCCTGGCACTGCGGATTACTTCGCCGGTAACGGCACCGGCGCTGCCGTGGGCGACGAAACGACCGCTTCTTATACCGAGGAGACTATCGTCCACGAAGGCGGTCAGTCGATGCCGTTTGTCTTCGACAACAACAAGCAGGACTACTCGAAGTATTCACAGGTGGAACTGACGTTGAGTGCCGTACGCGACTGGACCGAAGAAGGCGTTGCGAACTTGTCGCTGTGGTTCAGAGGCTACCC
>CAZHBL010000544.1:0-4021 GCA_964530105.1 uncultured Pirellulales bacterium
TAGCGCGATTGCCCAAAAGCGCAAGGATTTTCTTGAGGAAAAAATCTTTGTGTAAGGTAAGTAGCGATTGAGCGCGCACTTACAATCCGAAATTTTTTTCAATCCTTCTGTTTATTTTGTTGAAAGATGTATGCCAACCAACCAAAATGCACACAATAATAGGGTTCGCGGAATGAGTCCAAATGAAACTCTTTTTACATGGAGGTACCAGAATGGCGAAGAAAAAAGCAAAAAAGAAAGTAACCAAGAAGAAAGCAACTAAGAAAAAAGCAACAAAGAAGAAAAAGAAATAGTGACGAGAGTATCTTGTACACAGTTGAAAGCCGTCAGTGAATGACGGCTTTCTTTTTGGGGCTTGTCTCGAACCCGCACGACAATGTCTCGACAACAGGCTTCTTAAAGATAACACAATACTCGTGCTTAATAGGAACATCTTCCAACTTGCCGTATCTCTTGTGGTCACTTGTACAATTGTGCTGAACTTTGATAATTATACTCCTGATTTCGCCCATCGGGAAATTGAGCACGTCCTTCACGATAGGAGTGTATTTTCCACCTCTCCGAACATCACCAATTAGAACTGCCAATCGACCGCCAAGTTCCAATGCTTCGTAACATCGCTTCAAACAGACCATCAAAAGTTTTCGGAATGTCTCGTAGCTTTCGCAATTGCTCAAATCATTTGGATTGTTGTTGCTGTACCGGATAATGTTCCAATATGGTGGGTGTATCCATACAAAATCAAATTTACCGGGCAGGTCTTGTTTGCTTAAATCAAAGCCTTCTCGGAGGTCACCACCCCAGTAGCTTATTCCTGTCTTTTTGTATTTGTTCAAACCGTCAACAACATCTCTGCTCGTACCGGATCCTTGCATTGGATCTGCAACGTGTTTCGCCCCATATCTGAGGATGAGGTTTTTTATTAACCTCCCGCTACAATTGCCGGGATACCTATGGTCACCAAAAGGCCCACGGTCTAAGTATGACACTACTGAAGTCATATTCTCATCTTCAGCATAAATATCATAGAACCCTTCACCCAACCGGTTCAGAAGTCCATTACTAACAGCCTCTGACAGTCTTGCTCTGATTGTATGTTCCGGCGTACCAGGTTTTTGCCGCAGTATTTCTATGTGCATCTCCCGGATGTGGCTTGCTCCGT
Source organism: uncultured Pirellulales bacterium (assembly GCA_964530105.1). Classification (GTDB taxonomy): domain Bacteria; phylum Planctomycetota; class Phycisphaerae; order Sedimentisphaerales; family Anaerobacaceae; genus JAFGPJ01. The sequence goes on from CAZHBL010000544.1 coordinate 1,163, forward strand.
TGGAATCAACGAATTCCAGGATTAATGTTCTTATGGAAACATCTGACATTTTCAACCTCCCCTGACTCAAGCGGCCAGGCCTCAAGGGATGGGGCTGGCCGCTGTATTAGTACGTATACTCGAGTGGTGCATAGAAATGGGTCGATACCCGGGAAAGACCCGCAGGAATTGCAGTCTGGACCTCAGACTCTGTAAGAGGGAATATAAATATATCTATATCGACTTTTTTTGAGTCAAATCACCATCCTGCTCTTCTTTGGCCCCAGCTCCGAGTTCGAGGGATTCTATAGCCGGAAGTACTTTCTGACCTCCAACAATACCTTCAATTTCCCCATGCATGCCAGTCAGGTTTTCAAGAATATTCGAAATCTGTGTCGCCCTTTTACTCCATATCTTATGCAATGTACGTACCGGTATGTAGTCTTGATGACAGTGTGATTTTAGATCAGCGAAGATGCCTTCCTGTTAGCTATGGCCTTCGTGGTAGGCCGAGACCCGGGACTAAACGTGAAACTTGTGTCGATAGTGTGTATTCGATAGATCGATGTTGATAAGCAGATAAGCTTAGCTGGGATGCCTTCATCCACAACCAGAAGAACAGTCTTATTACTGCGGACTTTGTTTTTTGCTTTTTGGCCCATTGATTAATGCAGCCTTAAAATATGCCACCTGATTTAAAACCGTAAATCGTAATGGTTCCGTCATTACAATTTCCGAATCATGGACTACTTAATGGCAAATTCCTTTTTCCGACTGCTCATTTGAGCTTTTAGACGTGCAATGATGGACGAGTGTATCTGCGAGACGCGGGACTCGGACAAACCCAGCGCCACACCAATTTCCATCATCGTCATCTCTTCATAATGATACAAAACAGTAATTAGCCGTTCAGCGGGCGTAAAACCTTTGGTAAGCATGTTTTGCAAGTCTCGCTTTTGAGCCCAGGTCACAGGGTCTTGGCTTTTCTTATCTTCTGTCACATCTGTAATGCTAAAATCGTTTTCGCTATCGCCTTCACTATGTGTAGCATCCAATGACATCAAGCTGATAACGTTGGCATCTCTCCGGATTTTGTTAAACCCCTTCATATCTATATTTAATTCTTTGGCAATTTCTTCTTCACTTGGCTTGTAGCCAAGCTGTGTCCTAAGCAATTGCGTGACCTTTGCAAGTTGGTGGGCACGGGCACGGACTAACCGTGGCACCCAATCCATACTCCGCAGTTCATCAAGAATGGAACCTTTTATGCGGGGCAAGCAAAACGTTTGAAATTTTACATTTCTGGTAGGATCAAAGGCTTCTATGGCGCCCGCCAGGCCGAACATGCCCGCAATAATAAGGTCGTCCAATTCAACCATATCAGGTAATTTGCTATGTAACCACTTGGCGGCATTGTCTACCAAATCCCCGTAATGTTCCATGAGTATATTGCGGAAGTGATCAGCACCGGTTTTGTAGAATTGCTCCCATATTTGGTCGATATTGAATTGCTGTCCGGTTTCCATACAAATCCACCGTAAAAGGCAAGCACTTTGCGAAAAGTGCACATTCTGTCCTTCTAAATAATATTTGGTGGTCAATTGCTTATTGGCCTATCTACCTTAGAATAGTTCTCGACAAAGCAGCTTCACCAATCACTTCGCAACTGGCGCCCTCCAATTAACAACTGCCCACCAGCCTTCTTAGCTTTTCTCCCTCTCCGTTCCCCCAAAAAATCCCTATAGTATCTGATAAAATACTGTCTATTATTGTTTTCGGTCGAATCAAAGAAAAAAGCTGCCAAGATATACCTAAGTGTAAGCTTCGAAAAACCTGGTATCGGATGGGTAAAAGTATAGGGTTGAGCTATGTATATCAATAACATACCCAAGGTTTCATGAAGCGCTGACCAGATCGTCAACCGGCATTCGCATCGCACGAACGCTATTATTCAATTGCTCGATCAAATTCTCCTGATTGCATCGATTATTGGTATTGTCAACAAAGATTGCCCTCAAAGCTTTGTGGTCATTGGTGATATCGAAAAAGTAACGAATATCATCAAATAAAACGGCCTCCCTTTTTTATCGATAGATTCTTCCGGAGAACTACCACGCGATACGATTTACGGAATTTGACAGGCCGATACTCAAACTCGGCTACCTGTTCCGATTACAGCCAAATATTCTTGTAACCTCGCTCTTTTATAATCTGCTCTTTAACGTTAACCGGCTTTGTACGCGGTTCTATCTTCATAACATACTTCGGCTGGCGAATAAGGCCTTCCCATGCCATTTCTGAGAGGTTTTCGGCTGTTTTTACCAAATTAGGCATGGCACTGATGCCGAAGACAAATGTAACACCTTCATCGTCCCAACCGTCCAAATATCGGTCTGGCTAAAGTCCGTGTCGCCGTGAAAACGAATCTTTCTAAATCCGGCGCGACGGGATAACGTCGTGGCCTTATTCAGATAGTGTGCCGCCTTTTCAGCGCTCTTACAATTGCCGCTGCGATTGTAAAGATATAACGGCTCAGTAGTATTGGATAGCGAGACAACCAGAGGATGATAACCCCAGATGCCTTTGTACGATATGTCCATACGTGCTTTGCATTCGCCGGCGGTCGTCTGGTCGGGTATCCGATCGGCTCCGACTACGTCAAGATACACATCGTCATTTCGCCAAAGATGTCTTCGCTTACCCTTCTCAGCATCCTTGTTAAGTCTCCCTTTCACACAGCCTCCAGTGCTTCTAAAACATTTGAACGTGAGCAGGAGCAAATATTCCCGATTCTCAACTTTTACCTTAAACAATTCTTTATATAAAAGGCTTTTCCTGTTAAAATACTGTAGTAATGCCGTAACACGACAACAAAGGATA
>CAZHBL010000545.1:0-4009 GCA_964530105.1 uncultured Pirellulales bacterium
TTTCGATCTTGCCTGCCTCTCAAAATAGACGGTCATTTCCAAACCACCCTCGATTTTAATCCTGAACCAGTGTTTACGTAAATACCTCTCGTTACCGCCGCTGCGACAAGGCCCCAGCTCTTTCCATGCCTCAAGCACATCAGCCACTATGTATTCTTTGTCTCTCCATTTAAATCGCTCCGGAAGTCCCGGCTCACCTATGGTCATTGCAGTCGTATCAAACGTACCTGCGACCGGCTCGATTGGCTCACTGATGAATTCCTCGCTCATAAGTTTATTGTCCGGCTTTGAACTCTTCGATAATCCGCACTCCTGATGAAGTGCCTATCCTTTGTGCGCCAGCGGCTAACATTTCAATCACCTGTTTTGCGGTCCGTATTCCACCTGCTGCCTTTATTTTACACCCCGGAGCTGTTTCTTTCATCAGCTTAATATCTTCAATTGTTGCCCCGCCTGCCGGATGGAGCCCCGTGCTGGTCTTTATGAAATCCACACCCACACCCTGTGCTATCTGACAGGCGAATATTTTCTGTTCGTTATTCAGGGCGGCCGATTCGATAATCACTTTCAGAACCACAGCCGGCCTCATCGACCGGCAGACCTTCAATACGCTCGCCTGTTGGTAAGCGAGATAATTCGAATCGCCCTCGATGATCGACGCCAGGTCCGCGACCATATCAATCTCATCGGCCCCGGCAAAGATAGCATCCCTGGCCTGGGCAATCTTGATTTTGGTCGAATCGGCACCGAGCGGCAGGCTCACGACACCCCCGACAGCGACTTTCGAGCCGGCCAATAATTCGGCGACCAGCTGCACCCAGCGACCGTTGACACAGACCGTATGAAAACCGTAGGTTCTTGCATCCCGGCATTGCTGCTCGATTTGTTCATGCGTCGCCGTCGCATCGAGCAACGTGTGGTCGATGAAGCTAGCCAATTCCTTTTCCGATATATTCTGTTCAATGTTCGACATTTGCTATCCGCCATGTACGGGATTACTCAATTCATAAACAACATCTCAGGCATTTTCGCAACAGAAAATGTTCGGTTGAATACTTTTCAGCAGTATGTCTCGACGTATTTTTTCTTCTTAAAAAAGTCCACGGCGGCGTCGAGGCTGCTGAAGACCTTTGTCGCCGTCTGGGTCACAAAGACCGAAGGGCTCTGCCTGGCCGTCCAGATGACGTATACTTCTTTTGCCGCTTCGTGGGCGTGCTGTAGCTCTCTTTCGACGCCGCTGGAGATAGCGGCCCGTCCGTCTTCCAGGCTCGGCACAAAGCTGATAATCATCTCTGACTGGTCGATCAGCATGAAATCCCGGGCATACGTCTGACTGTTAATATCGCGCTGGATCTGCAGGATCTCGTTCAAATCCAACCGGACTTGCCGGCCCATCGCTGAGGCCTCTACAAAGTCCAATCCTTCCTCGCCGGCCCGCCGGGCCTTGTCCGGCAGGTAGCATTCCTCCAGATCGCCCGGATCAAAGCAGATAAACGATTGTTTCATCAATCGCCTGAATTCGTTAATCTCCTTTTGCACGTTCTCCATGTTACTGACGGCGGTCATCGGGAAGCTCAGATACGCTCTTTTCATAAGACCATCGAAAACAAGTCTGTAGAACGTTTCAGCCGTCCCGGCTTCGGCACCGCGGGCAAGGCAATACAAAGGAACCGTCTCGTCGATCCCCTTGCAGAGCATTTCCGTGCCGAGAATCTCTTCTTCCCGCCAGACAATCAGATCTTTCAGACTGTGCTCGACGGCATGATCTTCGAGGAGCCTTGTGTGCAGGGCAACGACGCCGTCTATCAGGCAGACGTACATATCGGCGTTGATCTGGCGCATCTGGTCGAAGTCCACCGCCGGGAACAAACCGTGCCGCCAGCGGAACGTCGCGTGAGTATTGACGATCAGATTGGGTGCTTTTTTGGCTTTTGCGATAATATCTTTGAAAACACTCCGGCGAAGCGAGCTGAGTCTTTTCATCGGAATGTCCAGAATCTTGCCGGGCGGAATATCGGGCGCCTCGGCGTACATCCGGTCGCCGACATTGCACAGCAGCACATCTTTACCCTGCCCGGCGGCAAATTTGCAGACATCCTCAAGGTAGCTCTTTTTGTCAACGCCGACCATTCCGGTAACAACAATAATCATAGCCAATCCGACCTTAATACATACCAATAACCTTGTGAAACGTTACGATATATGATAACCATCCAATTAGCAAATGAATCTTCGCATAATCGCCCTCGGTGAAGTAATAACGCCCTATATTTCGGTAAAGTTTTTTCTTGGAAATCCCGGTTTATGTTGTAGATTTACTATTAATACAGCGGGTTTACATAGGATTATTGACTTCGCAGGGACATGCCCGTACTCACAATTGTTGGCTCTCAACGACAAATTTTATAAGTACCATAGTCGATATTCTCAGTAAAACCATATCATAATTGTTGGTCGATGAGAACATGAACAGAGCGTGGCGCATGTCATTTCGGTGCGGGAATCAAGGCCCAAAGATGTGGCCCGACTGCTTGAAGCACCGCGTCGCTGCGCTCACCTACTACCCCCTTCAAAGGACCGACCTCCGCAAGCATCCACACAACCAACCCGAAGCGTTGTGGGCGGAATTAGCCCCGGCCCAGAAAGCAAACCTCCGTCGTGTCGCTTACCAGATGAAGAGGGGTGACACGATCTATGTGAAAGAAGGCAAGCACATCATCGGAAAGGGCATCGTGCTCGGCCCATACAAATACGACAGACGAGACAGGATCATTGATCCAAAGGGCTACCCGTGGAATCACCAAGTTCCAGTGAAATGGCAGACGGATTTTACACCCATCCCCGTCCTGCTTGGCGCGGAGCAGTTCACTGTCATGCCTCTGACACGACAGCAAGTCAGGACCTTGGAACGCCAAATAACTCGGACTAGAGCTGAGACGCGCAAGCTCGAAGTTACCGAAGGGCAGAGACTCAAGGCTGAGTCGGTCTTCCGTAAACGAAACCGCACGATAATCGCAGCCAAGAAGGCCCTCTCGGACGGAACATGCGAAGCATGCGGAATGCGATTCTCGGAGACATACCGCATTAGCGATTTCTGTCTCGTCGCGCACCACAGGAAGTCTATTGGACAACGGAAGCGCGCCTCGAAAACCAAGGTGGACGACATCGCCTTGGTCTGTCCAAATTGCCATGCGGTCGCCCACACACAGGAACCGCCACTCCCAGTCGCTGCGATCAAGAGACTTCTGAAATGAAATAGAGCCCGATCTTATGGGAAGCTTACTAAGCATTTAAATGTTATCGAGATAGGCAAAAGTTTAATTTCTCAATTTTTTGTTCTCAACGACAAATTTTATGAGTACCATAACCGGTATTCTCAGTAAAACCATATAATAACTTGCTAGCATGGAGAGTTCTATGTCACTTGATATAGGAGCTACACAAAGGACTGGTGATGCAGACATTCCCACACCCCCGGTTTTATATAAGTATTATTCATTCAACGAATGGACGGAGGCAATATTTTTGCGAAATGAAGTGTACTTTAATTCACCTGATTGCTTCAATGACCCATTTGACTCTAAGATATCTACTACATATGAGGGGACCGAAGAACAGAGAATCAGTCGTCTTGTAGAAATTTGGCGTAAAGGGCCGCTCAGAGAAAAGCCAGTGGAAGATTTGCGCTCACAGGCTGTTGAAAAGGTCAAGCGGGGTGAAGATATTAGCCTTCTCCTTAAGACTTTAGAACATTCTTCAGAACGAATGCGAAAGCAAATGGGTATTTTCTGTATGGCGCAGAAAAGAGACAATATACTCATGTGGTCACATTATGCTGACAACCATAAGGGATTTTGTTTGGAATTTCGAACTGCTAATTCATTTTTTGGGGGGGCTCAGCCGGTCGTTGATAAGTACAGTTCCAATCGTCCATGCCTCAATCTAATCGAACAACCTAGGAGTCTGTCGGATTACCTCTCATAGTTTCAGTTTTTTTGGTCATTTTATA
>CAZHBL010000546.1:0-4002 GCA_964530105.1 uncultured Pirellulales bacterium
AAACTTAGAGACTGGCTGTATAAGAATTATATGCAGCTTCATCCATTAAGTTAGCTTTTTCAGCATCTAAATTAGATGCATCAATTTTGAATAACCAAGCACCCATGGGGTCCTCGTTTATCTTTTCTGGCTCATCCATCAAGTCAGAATTTACAGCTGTAACTGTTCCACTTACGGGTGAATATATATCTCCAACCGCTTTTGAACTTTCAACTGTACAATCAATAGGATCGGAATCAGCAGTTCCTTGTTCTAAGGTTGCACCATCAATTCCATCAACATCAACAAAAGAAACTTCTCCTAATTGCTCGGCAGCGTAAGCGGTGAGACCAACTTCACCAGTCGCATCATTATACCATTGGTGTTGTTTTGAATACCAAATTGCCATTTTTTTTCAAACTCCTTAATTTTTATATTAAATTTATTTTCAATTTAATGAATATAGAATTTTTTAATATGGTTTAATTAATTTTATCAATGATTTAAAATTTATTCATTGATTAATTTTGTTTAGTACTTGATTTTTTTTTATGTCGACTAATTTATAAAATTTCTTTAATTAATTACTTTCCAAAACCATGAAAAATACTGATAAATTTCTTATAGGTCTTATTATCAATCCCATATCTGGAATGGGGGGCTCTGTAGGATTAAAGGGCACGGACGGAATAGAAGTTTTACAAAAAGCAATCAAATTAGGTGCTAAACCTAATGCAAATAATAGAGCTGAGGAATTACTGACTGAATTGAGTTATATAAAAACAAAATTAAAATTCATCTCTTGCCCGGGAATTATGGGTGAATCCATTTTAAGAGATAAGCAATTTATCTATGAAATTATTGAAGATCCGTTATTCAACGAGATAAAAGATATATTTGATACCTCAGCAGAACTTACAATAAAAGCGGCCGAAAAGATGAAAACTGTAAGAGATCTAAAAATAATTTTATTTCTGGTCTAAATTCAGAAATTCGACTGTTAAATGTTAAAGCACATTTTTTGTACAAAGGTCCATTTTCATATAGTTTTTTTGAAAATGAGCGGAGTGCAAATAAATTTTCAAAATTTACAGGAACTTAATCGACCTTGACGAATAACATTTATCTCTCTAAAATCTTCAGAAATCCTCAACAAGTTGATTTGTGCCCTTATTATTGAAAAAAACGAGAAAACTGCGTAGGAATCATTATGATAAATCAAAAAAATGCCGTCATGAAAACATTAGTTCTACTTGCCGGTTTTACTTTGGCGGGTTGTGCAACTCCGGCCCCCCCTCAGTTGACGAAAGCTTTGGTAAACGGAGACTTCATTAAAGTTCAGTCAATCCTGGTAAAACAGCCGGAGCTTCTCAATGCCAAAGATGAAGATGGCTGGAGTCCTTTACACATTGCTGTTTATAAAGGGCATAATAACCTGGTGGGGTATCTCCTGGCCAAAGGAGCAAAAGTTGACACCCGAGAAAAACGCTTCGGCCAGACTCCCCTGTACGACGCCGCTCAATACGGCTACAAGGATATAGCCGAGCTTCTTATCAAGTACAGAGCGGATGTTAACGCTAAAGATAAATTCGAGTGGACTCCACTGCATGCCGCAGTCGCGGAAGGACATAAAGAAATGGCAGAGCTTCTGATTGCCAAAGGAGCGAAGATTAATGCAAAAGAAGGCAGCGGCAAAACCCCTCTTCACATCGCAGCTCGTGGCGGCCGGAAAGAAATTGCCGAACTGCTGATTACCAATGGTGCAAAAATTGACATCAAAGATAAAAGCGGCAGAACTCCTCTGCACTTCGCAGCCATAAAGGGTCATGAAGAGATAGTTAAGCTTCTCCGCGAACATGGCGCCAGGATGAATTCTGAAATATTCGATGTAGTGCAGCAGGGCGATTTTGGTAAGTTGAAGAGCCTCCTGACTGAAAATCCGAAACTCATCAACGCCAAGGATTCCTATCTGTCACTGTCGCCTTTATCCTGGGCGGCCATAGAGGGGGATAAAGAAATTGCCGGGCTTCTCATCAACAAAGGAGCGGATGTCAGCACAATGGATAAAATGGGGGCCGGCCCTTTGCACTGGGCGGCCAGACAGGGGCACAAAGACGTGGTTGAGCTTCTCATTGCCAAAGGAGCTAAGATTGACGCCGTAGATAAAAGCGGTGTTACTCCTCTACATCTGGCGGTCATGGGGGGGTATAAGGAAGTGGTTGAGCTTCTCATCGCAAATGGTGCCGAGATTGGCGGCGATACGCTGCACCGGGCAGCCATTAACGGGCATAAGGAAGTGGCCGAGCTTCTCATTACAAAGGGAGCGGATGTTAACGCGAAAACCACGTCCCGGCTTTTTTCTTCAACAAGAAGAATAGTAAGAGCCAAAGGCAGTACCCCGTTACACCTGGCAGTCGTTGAGGGGCACAAGAATGTTGCCGAGCTTCTTATTGACAGAGGAGCAGATGTAAATGCAAAAGATATCACGGGAGTCACCCCTTTACATTGGGCTGCAATAAGAGGATACAAAGAAATCGTTGAGCTTCTGATTGCCAATGGGGCGAAAGTTAACTCTAAAGACAAGGATGGTATTAGACCTCTTAATTGTGCTGTCTGGCAAGGTTATGAGGAAATAGCCGAACTGCTCCGCATGCACGGGGCTGTAGAATGACAAAACTCGTAATATGAAAAGGCTTAAAGAAAGTTAAATTCTTCCCAAGAAAAATAAATATCGTCCTTCTGATTTTATTTATACTCCTGGGAATCACTGGGATCTTCCTGGAAAAATTCTCTTCCGGCTGAAGCAATCCACTTCGTACTTTTGGAGAGTGCCTCGTATTATCCTTTCTACCGGCAGCAATTCTTCTGTCCGTCATCGGTTTCCAGAACGATATAAAAAATGAATTTCTCAAATCACTCCTGCATGGATATACAATTGCTTTAATCTTTGCCGCATTTTCCAGTATTTCTCTACCTATTGTAGGAAGTGGAAGCCTTAGCGAAATTGCTTTTCTGACAGGTATAGTTATATATTTATTCTGGGTATTTTTAACCTATGCATTCTCACAGGCATTGTTTTATTTTTTGTTAGAAAATTGAAATCGAAAAAATATCTTCGTTTAGGATACGGAATAGTCATTGCCGTTTTGGGGACAGGTTTTTACATCGGACATTATATAATTGCAAGAGCTATCGCTGAGGCGATTTATATAGGAATCATGACAAGTCGTTAATGCCGATTTAGCTGTTTAGCCTCTAAAATCTATATATTTTATCATAACTTTTTCAAAAAAAGCCTTGACATAGTTAGGTCTGACTAACTATATTAGGAGTAACGAAGATAATACAGGAAAAACAGTAATGGCAGCAGAAAATGCTAATTTAAGTTCATCATTGGAAGATTATCTCGAAGCGATTTTCAACCTTGCCAAAGAGTCTAACATCGCTCGCAGCAAGGACATAGCGAAATCACTGGGCGTATCCAGGGCTTCCGTTACGGGCGCGTTGCGAGTACTTAAAGAAAAAGGTCTGGCCAATTACAAGCCGTACGATTATGTAACGCTAACCGAAACCGGCAGAGCGACCGCTGCGGAAATCGCCAAAAAGCACAAAATTCTGGAGTCCTTTTTCATAGACGTTCTGGGCATCGAGCCGAACATCGCCCAGAAGGCCGCCTGCAAGGCCGAGCATGCGCTGGGGCCGGGAATCATTGAAAAACTACTATGTTTTATCGAATTCGTAAGCCACCGCAGCGAAAACGGCTGCGACATGGCGGACCAATTCCAAAAATTCTGCAAAAAGCAGATGTCAAAAAGTACAGGTAAACGAGACAGCAAAAATGGAGCAGAACAAAGTAATACCTCTCTCCACGATTAAGTCCGGCCAGAAGGTGAAATTAGTCGGCATCGAAGCCGGGCGCGGTTTGAACAGCCGGCTTGCCGCAATGGGCCTTTTGCCCAACGTGGAAATAACCGTCGTAAGCAACGGCCACCCCGGGCCTTTTGTAGTCAGCGTCAAAGGCTC
>CAZHBL010000547.1:0-3995 GCA_964530105.1 uncultured Pirellulales bacterium
GTTCTTCCACTTAAACGGGTCAGCATCTTTCTTGCTTATTCTAATTTTTATTGTTTTGATCTGTTTTTGCAACTGCCTTGCAAATTTTTTTAATATGAACCGTTCCGAAACGGTATGGCTCAGGCAGAGGCAGGTCAGCCCTGCCTCCTGGGCGGCCAATGCCTGATGGTGCTTCAGCTCTCCGGTCAGATACAAATCGGCCTTGGCGGTTATTATTGAATTGATAATCATGCCGCACGTGCCGGCACAAACCGCCGCCCGTCTGACGAGCCGATTCCGGTCTCCGATCAGGCCGACCGCTTTGGCGCCGGTGGCCTTCTTTATCCTCTCGATAATCTTTGCGATTCGCACGGGCCGGGCTAATTCGCCGATCCGGCCCAGGCCGAACGGCAACTCAGTATCGTGCAGTTTGAAAACATCAAAAGCCGGCATCTCGTAGGGATGTGCCTTTTTCATCGCCGCGATGACGTCATTGAGATTTCTCGCCGACACAATCGTCTCGAATCGCATCTCGTCGACCTTTTCGAATTTGCCTTTTTTACCGATAGCCGGCTTTGCGCCCTTGTGGGGCAGGAAGGTTCCCGTGCCCTCGGTGCCGAAACCGCAGCGGCTGTAGTTGCCGATTGCCCCGGCCCCGGCGGCGAACACTGCGTTCGAAACTTCCGCTGCCGATTTGGCGGGGACAAAGACGACGAGCTTGTAGTTATCGCCCGCCGGGTTTGCCACGTAATCGCCGATCGGCTCGCCATTAACGATGCCGACAATTTCGGCAAGACCGTCGTTGACTCCGCCGACGGCCGAATCCAGGGCGGTATGGATTGCGAAGACCGCGATGCCTGATCGAATCAAATCATACACAACACCGGTAGGCCCTTCGGCGGTGATTTTCTTCAGCGCATCCCAGATCACAGGATGATAGCCGATAATCAAATCGGTCTTCAGTTTTTTTGCCTCGGCGACAACGTCTCGTGTTATATCGATAGTCAGCAGGATATTTTTAACATCTTTCTGCGAATCGCCGATCAACAGCCCGACGTTGTCCCAGTCCTGCGCCAGGCTGAGCGGGATTATTTCATCGATTCTCGCGGCAATATCTTTTATCTTCATTTATTTTTCCCACACTCGCTTTTCACGAGCTGATTGAAACTCGTTTGCAGCTTTTTGGTCACATCCCCGACCCGGCCGTCACCGACGGTGTGGTTCTCTACCTTGGTTATCGGCATAACCTGCATGATAACATTCGTCAGAAAAATTTCGTCGGCGCCGAGCAAATCATCTATCGTCAGATCTTTCTCTGTCAATTTGATGGAATTCTGCCGGGCGAGCAGGCAGACGGTTTTTCTTGCTACACCCGGAAGAACGGGCGTATTTATCGGCGGTGTGTAGAGAACCGAATCCTTTACCAGAAAAACATTGCTTATGCAGCCCTCAGCGAGGCGATTGTCCAACGTAAACCAGATTGCCTCGGCCGCCCGTTTTTGATGCGCCAGGTTCAGCGCAATCATACGCGAGAAATAGCTTGTAGTCTTTCGGCCGGAAGCAGGATCGATCGGATTCTGCTTGAACGGGCACAGCACGACCATCACGCCTTTTTTGTAATATTCTGGCGAGTAAGACAGGAACTTTGTTGCTGTGATAAGAAGCGTCGATTTACGCTGCTCCTCGGATTCGGCCATCGGCCCGTTTGTGAGCGTCAGACGCAGCCGCGCATCGGTCAGCTTATTCGCACGCAGCACTTTGTTGATCGCCTCGGTGATATATTCCCGATCATATGGATTATTTATCGACAGAACATCGGCGCTTGTAAACAGTCTGTCTAGGTGGTCCGGCAGGGCGAAAACCACACCGTTGTGACTGCGCATGGTCTCGAAAAGCCCCGCCCCGTATAGAAATCCGCTGTCGGAGACGGATATAGTGGCCTTGTCGATATCGACTAATTTATCATTTAGATAAACTTGTTCAATCATAGTTTCGTGTTACTCAATACGTATTACGCACGACGCATCACGCTGCTTATACCTGCGAGCAATGCTCTTGCTTTTACAATTGTCTCGGCCCACTCGGCTTCCGGGTCGGAATCCGCGACGATGCCTCCGCCGGCTTGAGCATAGGCCTTCTTATCTTTGATAATAATCGTTCTTATGGCAATATTCAAGTATGCACTGTCGTCGATCCCAATAAAACCGATACTGCCCGTATAGACGCCCCTGACGGTCGGCTCGGTTTCGTCGATGATTTCCATGGAGCGGATTTTCGGCGCTCCAGTGATTGAGCCGCCGGGAAACATGGCCTTGAGGACATCGCAAAAGGTCATTTCCTTGCGAAGCCGCCCGGTCACGGTGGCAACGGCGTGAAAAACCGTCGGGTAAGTTTCAATTGTCCTGGGCTGGACAACAGTCCTTGTCCCGGGTCGGCAGATTCTGGCCACATCGTTACGCTCCAGGTCGATAATCATATTCAGTTCGGCCTGCTCCTTTTCGCTGCCGAGCAGCTCGTTGAAATTGCGGGCGTTGATTTGCTTTGCCTGCAAGGCCGCCTCTGCAGTCTCATCAAAGCGAGGCCGGGTGCCCTTTATCGGCTTGGTTTGAATAACGCCGTCGGCGATTGTGATAAACATTTCGGGCGATGCACTAACGATTTGAAAACCGCCTGCGTCGATGTAAGAGGCGCAGGGGCTTGGATTATAACGGTTCTGCCAGTGATAGAGTTCTATCGCCCGCGCGTCGTAATCGCATTCGAACCGCTGCGAGAAGTTGATCTGGTAAACCTCGCCGTCATAGATGTATCGCTTAATTTTCTCGACAGTCCGCAGGTAGTAATTTTTGTCCATATTGGACCGGACTTGCGAGAAATCAATATTCTCAAGATCGGTGGTTACAGGTTGCGGCACGCGAATCTTTTGAGATTCAGCTAATAAATCCTCCAGGGCGGCAAGTTTTTCTTCCGGTTCTTCGGCATCGTCCGGCAGCCCCAGGGCGAGCAGCCAGAAACTTTCTTCCTGATGATCGTAGGCGATGAACCGGTCGTAGAAGCACAACCGAATCAAAGGCAGTCCTATATCGTCAACTGCGGCAGCCGGCAGCCTTTCGATATATCTGCCAAGCTCGTAGCTGAAATACCCGAGCCAGCCGCCGCGGAAGATGCCCTTGGGAAGGTCGATATCGCGGTCTTTTTCGAGTTTATATTTAGCTAAAGCCTTTTGTAGTTTTCCGAAAGGATTGTCTTGTCCCGCTCCGAACTGAAATATCTCTTTCGGTCGCGCAGCGAAATAGCTGAATCTGCAGGCATCCGCCCTGGCTGAATTGCCGCCGAGAATTGACGCCGATTCTAATCGGGCGAAAACTTCACAAAGCCCCGGCAGATTTGCCGATGCGCGGATTTCTCTGCAACGCAATCGGCAGACGACACGTCGGCGATTCGTAGCGACTGTTCCTGCCGCGACAACTTTCCCGGTCATTGCGGGCGCAGCAGTGTGATTTCTTGTTAAATTGTGGACTTTTCTCATATATGGATTTCGATTTGTGCCGAGATGGAATCAGGAGCTTAAAGTTCATCTCTTATCGCATCCAGATGTTTCCTGGCATCCGGGACAAACTGAAAGAAACCTTCAAGCTTTTCACAAGCATAATCATCGCAGTATGCACAGTTCACAACTTGCTTTTCTTTAGCACATTTTCGTATCTCACAGACGCTGCAGTGGTTGAAAAGACAGTCACTATCCGATATGCAGCCAAGACAGTTAATATCCACAGGTTCTATATGGTGATTGTATTGTTTTGACCAGAGCCGGGCGACCTCTGCTCTTTTCGCATCATCATCATTCAGCGTAGCAATGAATGCACCACATTCATTGCATAACAAACCACAAATCGCTGTCATCTTATTCATCTTTTTTCCCTTCTGTAACGGTATATATCCACCATCTGATTTTGTTTTGGCGTTTCGATCTTGCCTGCCTCTCAAAATAGACGGTCATTTCCAAACCACCCTCGATT
>CAZHBL010000548.1:0-3984 GCA_964530105.1 uncultured Pirellulales bacterium
TTTTCGCCGGCCTTGACGGTTCGGCCGATCTTCAAAGATTCGGTCAGGATTTTGGTTCCCTGCTGGGCATAATCGTGGAACCGGCGGGTTGTGAAGTCGTTCCAGAATTTCTCGACTTTGGTAAAATTGTCAACATCGCTTTCGGGTACGACAGCTATTGCATCGTTTTCAACAAGTTTTCGTCCGGCCCATACGACATCACGCCGGCTATGGGTGAACAGGACCATCTCGGCATTTTCGATTTTACCGGACGGATCGCCGTAGATAACTAAGCGGGCATTATCTTTTTCGATGCACACGCCATTAACTGAACCGGGGATGAGTGAAACGTGTTCGCTTAGCTGGACGACCGGTTTTCCGCTGGATTTGTTTGCTAAAAACACAATTGACAGAACGGCAATTATTGCCGTAATCAGATGTCGCATGGACTTCTCCAAATCTGAATCGTATATTCAAATACGCCCGGCAGGATTCGAACCTGCGACCTTCGGTTTAGGAAACCGACGCTCTATCCTACTGAGCTACGAGCGCCTGAAATCTTAACTATTTAGAGTATAAAGATTTCTGGTTCACTTTGTCAACCCTAAAGCACTAAATACGAGCAAAATAAGCAATTGGTGTCAGTTTGGTATCAGTTTGCATGAGACTCGGCCAAGATACTGTTTACTACTTTGTTTGCAGAAACCATATCTTCAGGCCGTACGGTCAAGTAATATTTCCTTGTTGTAGAGATGTCGGAATGTCCAGCGAGTTGCTGAACTACCTGGATCGGCAAATGCCTGGCCCAGTTCGTAATAGCGGAGCGGCGAAGGTCGTGCAAAGTGCATTCTGTTACACCTGAACGGCTACGGATAACACCGAAATCCCGTGCTAAGTTGTTTATGATTTCTGACCGTGAAGTCCACTTCCCATTTTTTTGAAGTTCTCGAATTCTCTAAAGTCGTTTTGAGAAAATAATAATATATGGGTAACCTTTTTTCGCTTGAGCCTGTAGGTTTGCCAGTAGCTGTTTTGTTTCATCAGCCATTGGAACAATGTGTTTTTCGTGATCTTTCGGTTCCCATTCGATTGTTTCCCTTGTTTCCTTTTTGGGACTGGCATGGATTTGCTGATTTTCAAAATCAATATCTGCCCAGGTCAAATGCAAGACTTCATTCCGCCTGAGTCCACTGCAATATGCGATTGAAATCAGGCTTATCCACCAAATATCCTTGGCCTGATTCACCAAGGCATGATATTCTTCAACAGTGACATATCGTAGTGGATTCTGCGCTTCTAATCTTGCTGGGTTTATCAGCTTTACCCAAACATACGCGGTTTTGTAACTCCGAAGCATACATCATCACAAACCTTGATCAGTCCGAGCGCAAGCGCCTCGATGGTAAGATCGTGATCACGCAAAAAGGCAGCAAAAAACGGATCAGCGGTATGGAAATTGCCCTGAGTTCCGATTGAACAGTAGTATGGCATGTCACTGGGGGCTGTGATTATGGGAGCGAAGTTCTGCTGTGTCATCGGCTCTATTCAAGCAATATCACGCCACACGAGCCGACCCATCCATCTGCATCCGGACGACCCATGTTGCTTATTGTGGCGTGATGAACTTGCCATCCCGATCACATTTGTTAAACACTACGATCTTGTGACCAACATTAATTATAAATTCCTTCTGGTTGTTTATTCAATATGCCCCGAGTTGAGTTGTCTGCAGCGAGCTTGTATTAAACTCAGGGCAGCAATCTCAGTCCTGCAAAACCGTTAGGTTTGATATTAACCTTTATTTGGCCATCAACTATCTTCAGTTCCTGCTTGTCGCGTTCGAGTAGGTCGGTCAGGATGGCCTTTTTGTAACCTTTTAGACCAACAGTTACTGGATTGGAATTGCCGGAGATTTCCCTGAGGCGCAGGACAGAACCTTTCGAAACATCTCCTTCAGCCGACTTGAAGCAGGTCGCGAGAGCACGCCGGGGGTCAAGTCTTACAGCAGGCAAATCGGTGACGATATCAGGTAAAAGACCAAAAACCGCCATAAGTGGTGAAGTAACACTTCTGCTGAAAACATAGGCATCGGAATCCCTGTATCTATCGCTATGGGCCTGTAACGAATATCTAAAACGGAAATGTTTAACTTCGTGTTGGTCGCGAACCACCTCTCGGTAGTTTTGGTCGTTGCCAAGAGCCTCAAAGGTAATTGGCGCCAGATCAAGCCTTAAAGCAAAAGCATCAATCGGGGAAATTGCCACTCCAGGTCCGTCCGGTATCGAGGCATCTACAAAACCCTGGACGGCAAAGCGCCGAGTATCAGCACCAGGCAACAGGTCCCCTTCGGGCCGGAGCTTTGGACGAATTACTACCCCTGTAGTTTCAATTCTCAGGACGGCATCTTCCTGCAATATAGGAAATACATGGCAAAGCCGCTGTTGTTCCATCGTGACAGGTTTATATATGTGTAATTCAAAATCCACTCTGTCGAGTTCTGCATATAAAGTAACGTAATTCACAACGTCAATGCCGGCTGTGGTTCCCGAAATCTTTAGTCTGGCCAAAACCGGGCCTTTCGCTACGACATTCGATTTTACTTTATCGAGTACATGCTCGGTTCCATCGAAATACACGGTCTGGCACATATTTCCGTGAGTCGTTACTAACTCAATATTGCCGATTTTGTGCAAAACGCTTTTGATACCGCCTATTTGGGGATCTACTTCCATTCTATAATATGGACTTTCCAGCCGTGTATCGGTTGCGTTAATTTCGCCGGAAGCAACTGATACATTGGTATTCGAACTCAATTCCACTTGTGTAAATCCGTACCCTGAGATCTCTGGTGAAACAAAATATAAAAAGCTCTTGCCATCCTCATTGATAACCTGCGATGTGATTTGTCTTCCACCCATTGTTACACTGTTCAAGCCTTCGGAACACTCTACGCGAATGAGTCCTTTGCGAGGAAAACTCAGGCTGTTGAAGATGGTAACATGCCTCCTGCTTGGTTTAAGTTTTAATGATGCCCAGGCTTGTTCTAAAAGAGAATCGCTCAGGCGGTGTAACTGTTGGGCCCATTCTCTTCTAAGCTCGGCGTTGTGCTTTCTGTTTTGCTCGCTGTTACCGTTCCAGGCATGGTCTGAAAGCATACTCCAATACCATTGGGCTTTCTCGCGATCCTTGCATGTTTTAGTGTGTAGTTCGGGCTGTCGCGAGACTGCCAGAGCTGTCAGAGCTTCGGCGGCCAGAAATTTTTTCTCGCCGCTGCGCATATCAGCAACGTATTTTGCCAGCGATACTGGCCACAGCTCCCACGAATGTCCAAAACTGCCTCGTAATGTCGGCATGAACGGTGTTTCAGCCTGCGCTTTATCGACTACATCACAAAATTGAGGTAGTGCAGCATTCACGAGTCTCGGATGTTTACCTTGATGAGAGTTGTATTTTATTATTGTCTCAGCGAAGCCTGAGGCCTGATCGCCGCTATGGGGCGAGATATCGCCGTGTGTGCCGCTGGCCAGGGCTGCTTTGAGTGGATAATCTCTACCAAGACTGCTATAATTCTTATACCATTCCCTGACAGCATTTTCAGGATCTTTGAGTAAATGTGCTCCCTGGGTGTAGTTAAACTTGCCGGAGGCCCAGCGGTCCAGGATAACACGGATTGTACTTCCATCCGGACCCTCAAGAATGAATAAAGGTGGATTTTTCAAGTCTCTAAAGGTTGAGTCGTAATCAAGAAAGGCAAGCGAAAGCCACTTGACACCGCAGCCTGATAAAATTGTCGCGGTGCCCCACGGCAGGCTGGGTAGTTCTATATGCTCAGCAACATTGAAATTAATGCCCCATTTATCTTCTAGCCGACGGGCCGGATAGAATGTCCTGATTGCACCTTCGAAGCTTTGAAATCCCCATAAGGAATTGCATAGAAACGGGCTTACATATATGTGTGGTTTAGCCATTTGCTATGCGGCGAAAAGCCCATAGGAAACCGTTTCA
>CAZHBL010000549.1:0-3963 GCA_964530105.1 uncultured Pirellulales bacterium
CCACCGCTCTAATATGCTCGACTGCCACATCGTTAACTTCACCAATACGAGGAAGCCTATAGATACCTGCAAGGCTTGCGTCGGCTCCAAGCTCATAAGGTACTACCGGCCACAACGTCGTGTCTACATTATTGATCGACGAATCCAGCAGAGCGAGGAACTCATTTACTTTTGGCTTATAGGGCTCCAGTTGATCGGGCGGCTGGTTCAGCTTTTGCCTCAGCTCCCCAGCCTGCTTGTCCACGTAATTATCAATCGCACTGGGGCTGAAGTTCCGACCATCGTAGGATACCGTATTGGGGCTCAAAATCACACGCGTTACCAGAAGCCAGGCGCAAACAAGGCCCACAATCACCAGAATGATCTTCTCAACATGTTCTTCGAAAAAACTGCCTATACTGCTTATCTTAATCATATCTAATATCCTACTTTGCCTTTGTTCCCGGCAAGCTCACTATTTTTTATTTTCATCTTCTCCGGCACGAGTTTTCCTGACCGGTTCCGGTACAAGGATATCGTAACCTTCTACATCAAAGATATATTCGCAGATCAAATCCAACGAAACCACGTTTTCGTCTCCATAGCGGTAATATCTGTGCGTTTGATCGTTCGGATTGATCGAGCTCATTTTACTTTCCAGGATCGTGATCTGATTATGTTTGAACGTCTGGGGCGGTTCGGTTGCCTTCGGATATCCCCGGAATTGATGCTCCTTGACACTGCATAGCTCCTTCATAAACGGCAAGACCGACTTCGTGTCGACTATAACACTGAAATTAAAGTGTGTAACATCAATGTCTTTGTTGCAGTATCTTCCCGTACACGATTCCGACAGCCCGTCTCTTTCGGTGCGAACATAAGCCGGCCTGTCAACATCCTCACTCTTTTTCTTCGTTCTCGAACTCCTGAATCCCCTGACTATACCACCACCGCCACCGCCACTTCTCGGTCTCTTAAGGCCCATTGTGAAAGAAATACCCATAAACCGCTTGGCCGGCGCCGTCAGAACATTGTCATGGCCTGAGTTTATCTTTTTGATCGTCTGGAAAATATCTCCGATAATCCAGTATGCCAACTGGTGATACCAGCAATCTTCAATGGCGTCTTCCTGCTTGACATCGTATTTGTAATCCGCCCAATATACGTACCCACTAATATCAGCCGGATTAACATAGACGGAAATAGTCGTTGCTCTGTCCTTGCACATTTCATCAACGATCATCCGATCAATGCTGCCGTACATCTGCGAGCCTCCATAGAGACTCATTCCTGAGTAGCCTCTCGAAGACGAAGGTAAAGATGAAGACAACGTCCTCGAAGACGACATCATTGAAGACCCTCTGCCTCTCGAACGACTGCGCAATGATGAATCCTCCAGACCTCTCTGGATTTCGGTATCTGTCGGGCAGTCTCGTCCGTTGACACTCAAGATCAGCTTATTGATGCCACTACGAAAATTCTGGCCGAATTGCTGGAAGATCAAACCGGAGAAACCGTTCGGATCAGGCGCAGGAAAAATATCATAGCTGAGCAGCTCTCGCTGAGTTTTTTGTATGGCCAGTTTCACTATCTCGTTGGCGTCCGCTGCATGAGCCTTCTGACGCTCGGCCTCCATTTCGTATTGCAGACGTGAAACAGCGCTTTTTTCCAGATTCTGAATTTTCCTGCCGCCATTATTGATACTTTCCTGTTCCACTTCCTTCTTGAGCTTACTGCTCATCAGTTGCGTGGGTATAAACAAAATCAGGCTCAACAGGACGATGATCACCGGCACCAACAGCAATTTGTTATTCTTGAAAACGCTTAATTTCTGCAGGATATCTTTAAAGTTCGGCATATTCATTTTTGGCTCTCATATCTAAAGGTCGTCAGGTAAACTCTTACTCTTACTGGAAGATCCGGAACTCGATGAGGGTGTGCTCGTAGTTGGCCGCTGTGTCGACATTATTCCGTACCGAGAAGGCGGCATAGGCGGTGCAGGCGGCTCAGGTGCATCTTTCCAGATAAATTTGGCATTTAGTACAAACCAATGATCATTTACCTTGTAAACCGGCTTGCCCTGGTAGAGTCTCGGTTTCCCATCCTCGTTCAGCACGCTTTCCTTACTGATGGTCTCCCTGGTCATCGGATCAATCAAAATCCAATCACGTGCTGTAGCCATCGAACGGGGTCCGGTCTGGCTTGTTTCGTCTGTCACTTCTTCCCATACACCTATTCCTTCAGGCATCTCGCCATCCAGGGTGACTTCCTTTATCTCCAGACTGAACTGCTCGGGATCTTCTTTTTTATACAGCTCGAAAGGACTGTTGGCATCTCCAGCGATATCATCAAGATGCGCCAACCGTGTAATAAATCCCCATTTATTTTGCTGGTCTTCGACGCTGTGAGGATCGATCAATTGACCCAATTCAGTCTTGGACCGGCCATAGGGACTGTAGCAGAGGACCTGGACCACAAATCCGGAATATTTCTTCTCCGCAGCGGCGCCTCCCATGGGACCCATAGGACTATATTCATACATTCCTCTGCTCATTGCCATCTCAGTTTCCCTCATCATGGCGTACTCATATTCAGCCGTTGCTCCGTCTTCCATTCCGGGTTCGCCTCCCCGCGACCTTCTCCAGACATCGGCTCCGCCGAACTTGGCCCCGGCCAGATCATTTGTAAAATAAGTAGTCATCCCCGTGATAAAAACCTGCTCGCGCTGGTCTCTGGGAATCTTCTTAATCGTTTTCACATCGCCGCTGGCAAAAGCCTTGTACAGCTCGGCTTGTTCCGGATTGTTATGCTCATTTGGCAGGGCTGAGATGATGGTCTCGTGCAAAAGAGGAACGACTTCACGATATTTGAAAGGTTCGAATTCCTTGTCGATTTTTACCTTGGATTCGGTGTCTTTTGCTTGTTCCTTTTCGAACATCGTTTTGGCATCTTCGACACTACTGAGAGCCATCGCAATTTTTTGCCGGACCTGGCCGTTCTTCGCGTAATTCATTTTGTCCAGACCGGTTCTCGCAAAGCATAGAAGTGAGACGGCAAGCAGTATACACGCCGCGGCAATAAAATACCTGCCCTTGCTCGCCCAGGCCATTGACCGGGCAATATTTCGGGGCAGCAGATTACTCTCTATCCTGGCCAGGCCCAGACCCTGCAGGGCAAGACCGTAAACGATACCGAAGTCGCTGACATTTTCGTGGAACTTCGCCGGCGAAACTCCCGGGCCCATCCCGAGTCTTTTAAACGAATCCGGCCTCTCAACAGGTATCTGCAGCGTCTGATGTAGATATTTAAGCAAGCCCCGCAGCTTTGTTCCGCCTCCAAGAGCAACGATTCTGACTATTTTTGTATTGGGATTGGAACTGTTGTAAAAGCCCAGTGACCGCTGGACTTCGGAGGCCAGATCCGTAAAAACGGGTCTCATTGCCTGGAGTATCTGCCGGGCGTATTTGCTCACTGGAGCCGTGCGTTTTAGTTTTTCGGCCTTTTCAAAGTTAAGCCTGAATGTGTCTGCTATCGCCTTGGTAAAAGCGTTGCCCCCGATAAGAATACATCTTTGCCAGACGGCCGATTTCGTGCAGACAACCAGATCGGTATTTTCCGCCCCGATGTTGAGAACGACGGTTGCCTGGCTGTCGGAAGTCACCAGGTCGGGACGGTCGTGCAGCAGGTAGTTATAAAGAGCCATCGGCGCCATCTGCACGTAGCTGACCTGTACATCTTCCCTTTTAAAGTGCTCCAGTGCGGAGTTGACAACTTCATTTTTGATTGCAAAAATGCCAACTTTGATTTCAGGGCCGTTCGGCTCTGTCATCAACTGCCAGTCCCACTGGACGTCGTTGATGCCGAAAGGAATTTGCTGAACAGCTTCGAACTTCACCATTTCGGGAATGCGCTTCTCATCGACGGGAGGCAGGTTCACGAACCGTGCAAAACTGTTCTGGCTCGGCACAGAAACTGCTATTTCGT
>CAZHBL010000550.1:0-3948 GCA_964530105.1 uncultured Pirellulales bacterium
CGGGAGGTTTTGTCAGGAGTGTCAGAGGCTCCAAAGGGGGCTATGTGCTTGCCAAAGCCTCGGATCAGATCAAACTCAACGATGTTCTTCATCGTCTGGAAGGACCTGTGGCTACGGTCGAATGTGTTGAAGACGAAGATTGTTGTACGCGATCCGCCGACTGTGCTGCCAGGAGCCTCTGGATGCAGGTGGAGCACGCTATTGAAAAAGTCCTGCAATCGATAACACTCCAGGATTTGGTTGACAGGGCAAATAACGGGAAGAAATTGGATTATCAAATATGATTAAGATGGAGAAGAAATTATGAGTGCGATATTCGAAGATATCACGGCTGTTGTTGGGTATACTCCATTAGTTCAAATTAACAAACTCGGCTCTGGCAAAGCCACTATTCTGGCCAAGCTCGAATCTCAAAATCCAGCCGGGAGTGTGAAAGACAGGATTGCGCTGTCAATGATCAGGGCCGCAGAAAAAGAGGGGCTGATAACGAAAGACACACTCGTGATCGAACCGACCAGCGGCAATACAGGCATCGGCCTTGCTTTCATCTGCGCGGCAAGGGAACATCGTTTGGTATTGACAATGCCTGAGTCTATGAGCATCGAGCGAAGGAAAATATTGAAGATATTCGGCGCTGAGCTTGTACTGACTCCAGCCGAGCAGGGTATGGCCGGGGCCATTGCAAAGGCCGAAGAGCTTGTTGCGCAGAATCCCAATTCTTTCATGCCTCAACAGTTCAGGAATCCTGCAAACCCGCAAATCCACAGGGAGACTACGGCACAAGAGATATGGGATGACACGGACGGCCGAGTCGACATTCTTGTAGCCGGCGTCGGCACCGGTGGAACCCTCACTGGTTGTGGCGAGGTTCTGAAATCCAGGAACGAAAACCTGAAAGTCTTTGCGGTCGAGCCGAAGGACTCACCCGTGCTGTCCGGCGGAAATCCCGGGCCGCACAAGATACAGGGTATCGGGGCGGGATTTGTGCCGGATGTCCTGAACGTCGACATTATCGATGATATTATTCAGGTTGCAAACGAAGATGCCTTTGAGACGGCCCGGCAGCTTGCACTTAAGGAAGGTATCCTTTCGGGTATAAGCGGCGGCGCCAATGTATGGGCTGCTGTACAGCTTTCACACAAGCAGGAAAATGAAGGTAAAGTTATCGTCACCTTCGTTTGTGACACCGGCGAAAGATATATCTCGACCGAAATGTATAATTAAAAGCCCAGGAAGTGCAGCGTTTTGAAAGATATGAACAATGCGGAAGACCAGGCTTACCGATCAAAAAATAAAGGACCTCGTAGACGAAATCGCCCTGACTTACAAGGGCGATTCCGGCATCAATTTTATCGACGTCTCGAATTTGCCGGTACGGGACAAGATTTTAGAAATCCTCGACCTGCTTACGGAAATTCTCTTCCCGGGCTATACGGGCAAAAGAACGGTTACAGAATCGAATATCGACTTTATCGTTATCGATATACTTTACCATGTATATTCAGAGCTGTCCGAGCAGATTGAAAAAGCCTATAAATATCAATGCAACATGGATGATTGTGACACCGGTGACTGCCGGGCAATGGCGGAGGACGCCACGTTGTATTTATTGACGCAGCTTCCAAAAATCAGGAATACGCTAAAAGGCGATGTCGGCGCCGCATTCGATGGTGATCCCGCGGCGAAGTCATACGAGGAAATTGTAATAAGCTATCCCTGTATCACGGCCATCGCCACGTATCGAATTGCCCACGAATTGTATCTCCGGCAGATACCGCTGATTCCGCGGATAATGGGCGAGTGCGCTCATTCCCAAACCGGCATTGATATACATCCGGGAGCGACAATCGGCAGGAATTTCTTCATCGATCACGGCACGGGCGTAGTAATCGGCGAGACAACGATAATAGGTAACAATGTAAAAATCTACCAGGGCACAACCCTTGGTGCGATGAGTTTTCCGAAAGACGAAAGGGGAAGGATAATCAAAGACCAGAAACGGCATCCGACCATAGAGGACGATGTAACAATTTACGCCGAGGCAACCATATTAGGTGACGTCACGATTGGCAAGGGCGCAAT
This sequence comes from uncultured Pirellulales bacterium, assembly GCA_964530105.1. Taxonomy (GTDB): domain Bacteria; phylum Planctomycetota; class Phycisphaerae; order Sedimentisphaerales; family Anaerobacaceae; genus JAFGPJ01. Next base: position 2,083 of record CAZHBL010000550.1, read on the forward strand.
CATCGGCGGCAACGTCTGGGTCAAACAGTCCGTGCCCGCCGGGTTTACCGTGACCACCGCCAACGCCGATTTGGTATGCAGAAATCCCAAAGCCGACGGCGGCTTATACGAGATATGAAATGAATGAGCGGCTAATCAAGCAAATCGAGGATCTAAAAGCCGAGCGTGGCGCAGTGATACTCGCCCATAACTACCAGCCCGGCGAGATACAGGACCTTGCCGATTTCACGGGCGATTCGCTGGGGCTTAGCATCCGGGCTTCACAGACGGATGCGGATGTGATAGTGTTCTGTGGCGTGCGGTTTATGGCCGAGACGGCGGCGATTCTCTCGCCGGAAAAAACCGTGCTCTTGCCGGAGAAGTCCGCCGGTTGCCCGATGGCTGATATGATTACCGCCGAACAATTGCGTCATCTCAAGCAAAAAAATCCAGATGCGCTGGTGGTCTGTTATGTCAATAGTACTGCCGAAATCAAGGCCGAAAGCGATTATTGCTGTACAAGCGCCAACGCGGTCGAAGTTGTTAATTCTCTACCGGAAGACAAGCAAATTCTTTTTGTGCCGGACCAGCATCTCGGCCAGTTTGTCGCAGAGCGAACCGGCCGCAAACTCATTTTATGGCCCGGCTATTGCACAACACATGTATTGATAACAGCCGATGATATAAGGGCCGCAAGGGCTAAATATCCCGATGCGATTGTCATGGCTCATCCGGAATGTACCGAACCGGTCAAAGAAGCCTCGGATGAACTGCTCAGCACTGGCCAGATGCTCAAGTTTGCAGCTAAGAGCACCGCAAAACGTTTTATCATCGCGACAGAGATCGGAATCATTCACGCCTTGAAAAAGCAGAATCCCGAAGCGGAATTCTTTCCGGCCTCAGAAAGGGCTATTTGTCCCAACATGAAGAAGATAACCGTGGATAAGATTATTAGCTCGTTGCAGGAAATGCAATACAAAATCACTGTCCCCGAAGCAATAAGAATCAAGGCGAAAAAGTCCCTTAACAGGATGGTAGAGATTTTGCCGGTAAAATAATGATGGCAAAGGTAAAAGAAAATTCTGTTGGCATAGTGCAAACCAGGACTATTCGGGTCGTCGAGCCGGAGAATCCCCTGGAGTTGGAGTGCGGCAAGAAACTGGCTCCAATTGATATAGCCTACGAGACGTACGGCAAGCTTAATGAGGTCGGGGACAATGTAATCCTGATTTGTCACGCTCTTAGCGGCAATGCACACGTTGCTAACATAAACAGTCCCGGCGATGACAAGCCCGGATGGTGGGACGTTATGGTCGGTCCGGGCAAGGGAATAGATACAAACAAATACTTTGTTATTTGTTCGAATTGTTTGGGCGGCTGCAGCGGGACAACGGGACCGTCTTCGATTAATCCGGCAACAGGCAAGTCTTATGGGCTTGAATTTCCTATTATTACTATAGCCGATATGGTGAAAGTCCAAAAGCTATTGCTCGATAAGCTTGGCATAAACGGTCTTTTGGCGGTAATCGGCGGCTCGATAGGCGGAATGCAGGTAATCCAATGGTCGATCGCATACCCGGACTTTGTTAAAGCCGCCATTCCGATTGCCACAACTACACATCTCGGAGCTCAATCTATTGCGTTTGATGCAGTAGGACGAAATGCGATATTGGCGGACTCGAATTTTGCAGAAGGACAATACACCAACGGAAACGGTCCGGACAGAGGTCTGGCAATAGCACGGATGATTGGGCATATAACATACCTGTCGGAGCAGGGCATGCGTGAAAAATTCGGACGTGAGCTGCGAAATTCCCACAGCTACAGTTATGATTTCAACTCCGAGTTTGCCGTCGAGACATATCTGGACCATCAGGGGCAAAGTTT
>CAZHBL010000551.1:0-3934 GCA_964530105.1 uncultured Pirellulales bacterium
GAGGCCTGTTTTTCTATATTTTTATAGGGCCTTCCCGCTTATGGAAGTGCCATTCAAGCCTGACCCCCTTGGTGACCCTGCTATGGCCCACCCTCTAACGTATATCCAAGCCTGCCCCAGGTTGCCTTTTGCAACCTCTGCAGGTCATACATGCCGTCCTCGGTCTGCGGTTCGTAGTCTCCTCCTTTCAACTTTTCAAAGGATAGACTACGATTACTAACAGGTGCCAGTTCGCGAGGCATGTTTAGGGTCTCAATGCCCTTCCATTTCCAGTACTCGGCGTGTCCGTCCGCAAACGAGAGTGTTGACCCATTGCCATGGTGGACCGGTGCTGGACTGAAACTCTCCCACTTCGAATAAAGATAATGAACATAAAAACCAATACCAGGAGATGTTTGTCCCTCATCGATAAAGACGGCGCGCTGAGCTGCACCAGGACTTATGATATCCGTAAGTCTGGTGAACCGAAGTACCGTACTATTGACATGTGCGCCTGGTTTTAGCTCTGACGGGGCAGCGCTACCCTGCCAGATCGTCCCTTCTATGGGGAAACCGTTTGCGCCCGGGAGGACCGAGTAAGTGGTTGCATGTCCGGGTCTACCCCTACTGCAACGGTAGATGTCTACATCCTTGATCCATGGCCAAAGGGCACCCTTGTTGGGATTTTCCATTAGTTCGGAACGACTCTCTGGAAAGAGAAAGGCCCGTCCTACCCAGCTTTCCAATGTGACGTCATTCATTTTCGTCATGCCGAAGGGCATACCACAAACTATATTACCACCGTTCTCATTTGCATAGGCGTACCATGCTAATGTTAGTTGCCTGAGATTGCTCAAACAGACTATACGATTTGCCCGTTCTTTGGCACTGCGCAGCACTGGAATGAGAATCGCCATTAATAATGCTATAACAGCGATCACCACCAAAAGCTCGATAAGTGTAAATCCCGTCCCCTTAGAGAGGTTTCTTCTAACTCGCCCCGCCAAAAACCCGCTTTGCCGACCGGAAATCCTTTTGCCCGATCGGCCAAATCTTCTCGCCCCGCACATCATGGCTCTGCCTCATTATAGACAATGATCTATTTGACCAACGCCACAATTACACCTGATGCATTCCACAGTTGAGCTTGTCTGGTAGATTATAACATAACAGGTCGCGATAACGCAACCCTTTTTCTCCAAAATAAGGTGTATGGAATCAAAATGCAATAAAAAATCCCAGGAGTGACAACCCTATGTCACACCAAGTGAAAAAAGTTGCCAAATTATGGGGAAATCTGCCTTTTTCGAGCAAAAATCGGCATTGAAAAAAAATATACGAACCAGCATCGATAATCGGGTAATGAGCTGCGTCTCACGGAGATTTATTTGGATTTTGCCCGCCATTTTGCGTATAAATTCGTATAATAGATAACAAATAGAATAAAGAATGCAGAATACAGAAGTCAGATGGGCAAATGATTAATGATGAATGATAGGTCCAAACACGCAAAAAGCAATACGAATTTTAGCACGCACCACTCGTGACGGGTCAAAGCCATTTACGATTTACTATTTATTATTTACTATTGATTATTTCTGTGGCTCAAACAACAGTGTTAATCGGTGTAAATCCGTGTCGAAAAAAGGCAGATTAATGAAAAAAACAGGTGAAAAAGAGTAGAAAACGACGAAAAATTGAGCTTAAGTTGAAAAAACAAAGCCAATTTGCGAAAGGGCAAAATGGGCTTAAGTCTCTATATGAAAGGACGATATGAGAGATTTTGTGGTTTTGGGCGGCAAAAAAACAAAGCCAATACAAAGCCAATTTTAAATTTACCGCGGAGAACGCCGGGCTCGTGGAGTAAAAAGGAATTTGTATAAATGGTTACCCAATAAAGAAATACAATCTATATCTTCCTTCTCCGCGCTCATTGCGAACTCAGCGGTTAATAAAAAACAAAGACAATCGACGGCAATTGACCGGAAATCCGGGGCGTTGACGGGACGGGCGGTTTCGGGTATTGTACGGATCTACGGATCGGGTCGAAATCAGGACAAAACCGTACTTACTAACCAATATGGAGAAATCGAAAATGAAAAGACGAGAATTCTTAACAGCGGCGGCGAGTTTTGCACCGATAGCAGCAGTGAGTTCTTTGGCGGCGGCAGCCGACAGCGGCGACGGCAAACAACAGTACTTAGAGTTCAGGCAATATTATCTTCACGTAGGATCGAAGAAAAACATGGTCGGGGATTTTCTACGTGAGGTAGGAATTCCAGCGATGAACCGCATCGGGATCGGGCCGGTCGGCGTTTTTAACACAATCTACGGGCCCAACAGCCCGACACTTTATGTGCTTATGGTGCATAAGTCGCTGGATACGGTAGTGAATTCGGCTTCTATGTTGATGGCCGATGATGAGTACCGCAAGGACGGTGCCGACTTTATCGATACCCCTCTGTCCGAGCCGGCATACGTGCGGATGGAAAGTACGCTAATGGTGGCGTTTAAAGGTCTGCCGCAGCTTCGCGTGCCGGAAAAGAAGCCTCGCATTTTCGAGCTTCGTACGTACGAGAGCCACAGCATCAAGGCGGCGAAGAAGAAAATCGAGATGTTCAACGAGGGCGGCGAGATTAAGGTCTTCCTTAAGACGGGATTTCAGCCGGTCTTCTTCGGCGAAACTTTAATCGGGCCGAAAATGCCCAACCTTACTTATATGCTCGTCTTCGACGACCTGGTGGATCGGGATGCGAAGTGGAAGGTGTTCGGCGGTGATCCGGAGTGGAAGAATCTAAGCAGCAATCCTGAATATAAAGATACCGTATCGAATATCACCGATATAATTCTTCGCCCGACGGATTATTCGCAAATATAACAGCCGGCGGGACAGAAGAATCGGGCATCAATTTTGCGTGTCCGGTTTCGAGCCGAAGATACTTAGTGTTTGTTCGAGAAGGGGCAGGGTTTTGGTTGTCACCTTGGGATCGTAGAGGTCCCCGGTGACATCCATTCGTACCACGGCCTGTCCGAGACCTTCGGTTAAAGATTGCAGGACCGATGGATCGGCGGTGGCAAGGCGTTTGCCGCGTGAGGTAAGGGCCATATTGATGTTCCGGCTTTTCAGGTCCATACTTCCTGAGCCGTAAAAAGCGATGTTCCGGCCGGATAAGTCGAGCTTGCGAACAAACAGATTATTACGCTGTATGTACGAATCGACATACATCCGTTCGAAAGCGTAGTCTTCCGGCCCCGATAATTGCAGGACTTGCAGAACCTTGGCCAGGGGCGAAAGTTTGCCCACCTGCATATCGCTTATTGACAACCTGCATGAGCCGATGCGTGAAGAATTGTCGCCGAGCCTGGCGTTAAGGCTCAAAGAGCCGGTCAATGTTCCGCTCGTATGGCCGTTTTCAGGAGCCTGGCCCGATGCCTTATCCGAGAGAAATTGTTTTAAGTCAACATTTTCAAAACCTGTTTGCAGCACATACTGTTCAGCCTGCCCGGCCGGCTGTTTGAATTCGAAACTTCCTTTTAATTTGCCGCCGTAGAAATCGGCAATGAAATCCTGCGTGGCCCAATAACTTGAATCAAAATCGTAACAGACATTGCCTTTGATATTAGTGAGAGTTTTGCCGAGAATTTTAAGTGTGCCGCCGTTAAGTTCGTTTTGGCAACTACTGAAACCTTCGCCGGTTCTGTACGTGCCTTTTGTTTCCAAAGGTGCGTTCAATTCAATTTTAGTGCCGGACACGTTAATACTGCTGTTTACAAAATTCACCGTGCCGGTGAAATCTATTGATTTCCGGTTGTTATCCGTGCGGAAGAGGCGTATTTTATCAAAATCCAGATCGAAATGTCCGGCAGGTGAAAGCTTGTCGTACAAGGGATGAATATGTTTTGGCAATGCCAGAGCGAATCGGTCGTCGAAGATAAAGTCTTTGGCCGATAGTTG
>CAZHBL010000552.1:0-3920 GCA_964530105.1 uncultured Pirellulales bacterium
GACATCCAGAAAAATACCTCTTCAGGTTTACAAATCATTACGCTGAACAGAGGGGCGTTCCATGAATATTTTATGACCTCGGTTCCTGAGGGCAACGAGCTTGCACAGTCACTTTTTCAGAGAATGGCAGATGCTGTTCGGGCTAGAAAGGCACATGTTATCTCACAGGAGGTATTCGGCATGCCGGACAGGGACGGGGCCGGCATGCAGATGCTCAAGGAGAGTATGGGCGGGATCGATGCACCAGTGACGTGGCTTGAGGACGGGCATGCTTCGGATCTTTGTGGTGCACACCTGCGGGCGGTTTCAGGGACATCGGTCAAGCGACTGGAGCTGGGAGATAGAATAGTGGGGAGTGTTTTCGAGGACGACTATGCCCAGTATTGCCATCTGGGTGGCTTGCTGCCGGGGTGTGCTCATCTGCCACGAAGTGATCAGGCAAGCGTGATATTCGATCAGATGGAAGAGATGCTTGAGGCTGCCGGGATGGAATTCGGCCATGTTTTCCGGACATGGTTTTATAATAATAATATTTTGGACTGGTATAGTGATTTCAATAAGGTTCGTGACGGTTTTTTTCATAAAAAGCGGGTTTATGAAGGATTAGTTCCGGCCAGTACGGGCGTCGGCGGATGCAATTCAGCCGGGGCAGCGCTGGTGGGCGGTCTGCTGGCAGTAAAAGCCAAGAGTAAAGGTGTGCGGGCTTTTGAAGTGCGCTCGCCGCTGCAATCTGCTGCTGTCGAATACGGTAGCTCATTCAGCCGGGCAGTAGAACTTGACCTTCCGGATCATCGACGATTGTATATTTCCGGTACGGCCAGTATAGACCCGAACGGAATAACGGCGCATGTAGGTGACCCGGAGGCCCAGGTGGCACTGACAATGCAGGTTGTGCACGCAATTCTGGAGTCGCGAGGCATGGGCTGGGCTGACGTCACGAGAGGTCTGGCCTATTTCAAACATGCTGAAGACGCACCGCTATTCGAGAAGTACCGCGTCAATAATAGAATTCCCCTATTCCCTGGGGTAATTGCGGAAAATTGTATTTGCAGAGATGACCTGCTATTTGAGATTGAGGTGGATGCAATTCGGACCGGTTAGAGAATCGCTGCAAAGACGCTGAATTCTATGTCTGTTACAGGAAGAGCAGATGGTATTTGCAAGCTATAGACAGCCCAGCGTACAGAGAGTACGGCCAAGATGGTTCAGATGCAAATGCTCTTCTATAGATGCTTTTATTATAGAGGGATTTTACTTGACTAATTTCCTGTTTCTTAATATAAAATAATACTTAAGAATTGCCTTAGGAGCGCATCGTAGCATGGAGCGTACAGGACTTCCTGTCTAACGAAAATGGAAACTCTGGAGCAAAACTATTGGAGTATATACTTTTCCTCTTTCAAAATAAAAAGGGGGTTGAGTGAATAAGGCCTATTTTGGACATAATGGATATAGCCGGATGTGCTCAGGAAATCTCCTTTTCTGCTGTGCTATCATTTTATTGAGTGAAATTGTCACACAGGTTTCGGGACAGAGCACAACTTCGGTGTCACCGCCGCGTGGCCGCATTGAGAATGCGTTGATTGTCACACAACTGCCTCCGGCATCGAATCAACGGACAGGAACGGCCCTTGAGCGGCAGGAATCCGCGGCCAATTGGTTCCTGGATTTCGGCGAAGGAGCACGCCTTGTTAAGGTATACCCGGATTCCTCCATAGAAGAATTGAGCCGGGATTTCCACAGCGCTTGCGATCCGGCGATTTCGTTCGATGCCTCGCATATTCTTTTTGCCGGAAAGAGGACTCTCAACGATGACTGGAATATCTATGAGATGGAGATAGACGGCTCGAATGTGAGGCAGATTACAAACGGCATAGGCAACTGCCGAAGCCCGTACTACCAGGCAATGCTTTACACGATTGTCTCTCCGGAGCCCTGGTACCAGTTGACTTTTGTGGGTATGGAAAATGGAACTTCGGATGAATATGGTGCCGGCACAACCACAAATCTGTATTCCTGCAAACTCGACGGTTCGGAGGTGCGCCGCCTGACCTTCAACCTGTCCGGCAATATGGATCCGTTCATCATGTCCGATGGGCGATTGCTCTTCGCGAGCCGGCATCGCTCCACGTTCAATCCGGAACTTCCCGAAAGTATCTCCCTGTTCGGTATTAACATCGACGGTACGGATTATGCGGCATTTCATTCCGATAAGGGCAGGCGAATCAAACGCATGCCTTGCACTACCACAAAAGGCCTGGCAGTTTTTATCGAAGCCGACCAGCTTCGGTGGGATGGAGCAGGCAGCATTGGATGTACACTTTTGCGAAGACCGCTTCATTCTTATCGACAGATCACACGAGAATCAGACGGCTTGTTCCATTCTCCTTCACCGCTTCCCGATGGAAGAATACTTGTGTCTCGAAGATCGAGCGATGATACGGATACACACAGTGTTTACTGTCTTGATCCTTCCAGTGGACAACTTGAGTTGATTTTTGACAGCCCCGGCTATCATGACATACAGGCAAAGATGGTGTATCCGCGTCCCGAGCCGGATGGGCGATCGAGTGTGGTCACAGAAAAGGATCCCAATGGCAAACTCTATTGTATAGATGTTTATATTTCTGACTTTGATAAGCCGGAATGGTTGTCCCCCGAAACTGTCAAAAGACTTCGCGTTCTTGAAGGCTTCTTATCGGCACCAGTCGCCCCGGATAACCACACTTCAAATGGGGCACAAGTTCCAGGGGGCTCTCGCATTGTACCCACACCTGTGGCGCAGCGACGAATTCTTGGCGAAATAGACATCGAACAGGATGGCTCTTTCAATATCGAAATACCTGCCAACACTCCTATTGAGCTTCAAACGTTGGACGCTGATGGTATCGCCCTGCGAAGCTGCGGCTGGATTTGGGCCAGGAATCATGAACCGAGAGGTTGTATTGGGTGTCACGAAGATGGCGAACTTACGCCGGAGAATGTTCTGGTAAAAGCTGTTACTAATCCTTCCGTCAAACTCAACTTACCTGCTGAGCAAAGGCGAACAGTCGATTTCCGGCGGGATGTTATGCCAATTATAGCAAAAAAATGCGTCCGATGTCACAGCCAGACTGTTCCTTCTCTCCGCCTTACAGATGATTTCTCCTCGGGCGTTCAAGCCGGTGATAAAACCTGCTTTAATCGTAGTTATGAGAGCCTTCTTGCCCCGGGGGAACAACCGGGTTCCGGGAAATATGTCCATCCGGGCAAGGCGCGGACCAGCCTTCTTATATGGCGCATATTCGGGCGAAACACCTCAAGACCGTGGGACGATACATTTTCACAGCAAAAGATACCTCGGATGCCGCCGGCTGGAAATGATGCATTGAGCAAAGATGAGAAACGAACCTTCGCCGAATGGATCGATATGGGGGCTCTTTGGGACGGTATTCCAGGCCCGGACAACTTGCGAGAATCCAAACAGGACAATGGAGGAGCTAACCAGTGAATTTGTTGAGATTTCTAATATTTGTGCTGATGTTTCAGGTTGCAATAAGCAGCGGTGCAGAGCAAACTCTGCCGGTTTTTACTGATGTAACCGGGCAGGCGGGTATTAAATTCAAGCATAGCTATGGGGACTTTGACCTCAGTAACATCGTCGAGGGTACCGGCGCCGGAGCAATGTTCTTTGACTATAATGGAGACGGCTGGCTTGATATCTACTTCGTCAATGGTTGCTGGCTTACAAACGTGAACGATAATCGGGGCCGGACGCTTCGAGGAAAACTTACCAACTCACTGTATCGAAATAACAGGGATGGAACGTTCAGTGACGTCACCAAAGAAGCCGGTGTCGGCCACGAAGGTTTTGGATTCGGCAGCTCAGCCGCGGATTTTGACAATGATGGCGACCTTGACCTTTATGTCCTGAATTACGG
>CAZHBL010000553.1:0-3918 GCA_964530105.1 uncultured Pirellulales bacterium
CTTGCTTATCAACTCTGACCTCTGTCAAAAATCACTCATTTTGCGGAAGTCTTACTTCATGAATAGGCTGAATCCTCAGTATGACCTGACGATGCCACTACATTTTCCAATCTCAATCGAAAGGCATTGACTTGGTTACCCTTTATATGCTACAATAAGCAAAGCTTAAAGATAATAAAATAGACTATAAAAAGTGTCTCAAACAGCCGCTGAGGAAGGGTTCATAAGATGCTAAAATATGTAAGAATCTCGTTAACAGCCCTTATTACAATCTTATCATTAATTGGCTCAATAGAAGAGATCTGTCAGGCGGGCGATTTAAGCAGGGACCTGCCGGTGGATACGACAGAGCCGACCCTGAAGGCTGAAAACTCGTCCGAAGTGGTCTCCGGCGTTGTTATTAATGAGATTCACTACGATCCCGATGTCAAAACCGAACTGGTAGAGTTTATTGAGCTATATAACACCACAGCGGTAGATATCGATCTTACAGGCTGGTATTTTACTAACGCTATATCATATCAATTCCCGGCCGGCTCGATTCTGCCGGCGGGGGAATATATTGTCGTGGCACAGGATCCAATCCATATCAGCGCCAAATGGAGCGGCAGCAGATTTATCTTTCCGCCCAGTCTGGTCTTCGGCCCGTATGAGGGCCAGCTCGGCAACAACGGAGACAGGATTGTACTTTACAACGCCGACGGCAAAGAAATCGACAGGGTGGATTATCAGCTTGGATTCCCATGGCCTACGGTGGGCGATGCAGTACCTTATAACCAGCCGGGCACAGGACATTCCATCCAACTGATAAATCCGTTTCTCGACAATGATCTGGCGGGCAGTTGGCGCTCGGCTTCTCCCACACTGGCAGCATTCAACGACTCGGTTTACCTCGACAATACACCGCCTCATATCCGCCAGGTAAAACACTCCCCCAAACAACCGAAATCTGGCCAGGTGGTAACTATTACTGCCAAGGTAACCGACTCCGACGGCGTGGCTGATGTTGTTCTGAGCTATCAGGTTGTGGAACCCGGCAGTTATATAAGCATCAAAGATTCGCAGTACTATACGAACTGGACTAATATCACAATGCACGACGACGGGCTCAACGGAGATGCAATCGCCGGTGACGATATTTACAGCGTTCAAATTCCAGGCTCTTTGCAGATTCACCGACGGCTGGTACGTTATCGCATCACAATTACAGATAATGGCGGGCGTGCCCTTATGGTGCCGTATCCGGATGATCCGCAGCCTAATTTCGCTTATTTTGTCTATGACGGAGTGCCGGCCTGGTACGGAGCCGACCGGCCCGGAGCAACTGCCTTGGTCAAGTACGACTCCGACGTCATGAGCAGCCTGCCCGTTTATCAGCTCATCAGCAAGAAATCTGATGTCGAGACCGCTACCTGGCTCGAAAAATACGGAGGCGACGAATATAAATGGATCGGCACACTGGTTTATGACGGAGAAGTTTATGACCACATTACCTACCGTGCCCGCGGCGGTGTCTGGCGATACTCCATGGGCAAGAACATGTGGAAATTCAACTTCAACCGAGGCCACCGTTTCCAGGCTCGCGATGATTACGGCAACAAATATAAGACAGAATGGGACAAGCTCAATTTCTCCGCGTGTATCCAGCAGGGCAGCTTCGGTCAGCGCGGCGAGCAGGGAATGTTCGAAGCACTTTCGTTCAAGCTTTTCAACATGGCCGGCGTTCCTACTGCAAAGACGAATTGGCTGCATTTTAGAATTATTGACGAGCGCTACGAAGATGGAACTCTCAACGCTGCACATCCGCCGCTAACCAGTGGTGGAACCCAGTATGACGGCGATTTCTGGGGGCTTTATATGACTATCGAGCAAATGGACGGCCGTTTCCTGGATGAACATGACCTGCCGGACGGCAATCTTTATAAAATGGATGGAGCCTATCCGAACGGCTTGAAACTTAACAACCAGGGGCCCTCAGCCGTCACGGACAACTCCGATGTCATAAGCTTCAGAAACAGCTACCAGTCAGCCTCTTCAGCCGATTGGTGGGGCTCAAATGTCAATCTCGACGCATACTATGGTTTGTATGCTATATATAATGCCGTCCACCACGGCGATATCACCAGCAAGAACCATTTCTTCTATCAGAATCCCGAGCCGACCACCAACGAGTGGGGCACAAATAACTTATGGTGGCAGTTTGTGTGGGATGTTGATCTTACCTGGACCTGCTATTACGGCAGCATGTCGGATCCGTTCAGCCGAAGCGGAGTGTTAAACCGTCCCCAGATCGACGTTGCCTGCAGGAACCGAGTCCGCGAGATTGTCGATTTACTGTTCAATCCCGATCAGACAAACCAGTTGATCGATGAATTTGCCGCCGTCATCGACAATCCTGATGGCGGACTTTCCATAGTGGATGCCGACCGGGCCATGTGGGATTATCACTGGGCCGTGGGCGACGGCGCTTATCCCCGTTATCTTGACCAGCAGGCTTCTTTCAAGGCCGGCCAGGGCCGATTCTATCAGGAGGCCGTCGATCGCGGCTACCAGCGTGACTTCGCCGGCATGGTTCAGGTCATGAAGGATTTCGTTGTTGAGCGCAGCAGTTATATGAATTCAATATCCAATGATTCGGCTATCCCACGCACACCGACTGTGACAGCAACCTGTCCGTCAAATTTCCCGATTAACTCCCTGACATTTGAAACTAGTCCTTTCAGCGATCCTCAGGGCAGCAACACATTCGCCGCGATGAAATGGCGTATCGCCGAGGTGACCCCGGGCTCTCAAGTTGCAGTTCAAAATGACAGAATGGTTCTGATCGATGAAGGTGCCGAATGGAAATATTTCAAAGGTACACGGGAGCCGTCTTCAACGCAAGGTTCCCCGTGGCGTCAGATCGACTTCGATGATTCAGGCTGGCTCAGCGGCATTACGCCTATCGGTTACGGCGAGACATTCATTGCTACAAATTTAAGTGATATGAGGGGCGGGTACTCAACGGTCTATCTGCGTAAACAATTCGAAGTGACAGACCCCGAAGCCTTCGAAAGCGTTGCGCTTGAAGCCATGTACGACGATGGTATCAACATTTGGATTAATGGAGTTCATGTTTTAGCCGGCAATACCCCTTCAGCAGAGTTGCCTTTCGATGCTACTGTCGATAATCGTTCGGAAAATCATAGTTTTACGACTTATCCATTACTCGATCCCGGCAGTTATCTCGTTGCCGGCACAAACGTCATCTCTGCACAGGTAATCAATTCTTACCTGTCCAACAGCAGTGATTGTTTCGTTGATATTCGGTTGTTTGGTCAGTTCGCCGAAGAAAACGAGCCTCTCGCTACCCCACCTGGCTACAGCAGAGAGCCCGGGAAATACGAGATCGATTCGGTCTGGGAAAGCCAGGAGATAACCGACATTTCCAACAGCACCATACAAATTCCCGCCAGCGCGGTTAAGGTGGGGCGCACCTACCGGGTTCGCAGCCGGTTTAAGGACAACAGCGACCGATGGAGCCACTGGTCCTACCCGCTTCAGTTTGTAACAAGTGAGCCGATGTCGGCCGGTATCCTGGAGGACCTTCGCATCACAGAAGTAATGTACAATCCTCCGGCTCCCCCTGCGGGTGATTCTACCGACAATGAAGAATTCGAATTCATCGAATTGATGAACATCGGCGATGAAAACCTGGATATGAGTTCTGTTTCTTTCGTCAATGGCATCACATTTGATTTCGGTAGCGGCAATATTACAAGTCTTGGGCCCGGCGGATTTATCCTCGTGGTCAAAAACCGCGCTGCTTTCGTATCACGCTACGGCACGGGTTTGTCTAATATGATCGCCGGCGAATATGCAGGCAAGCTTTCAAACAACGGTGAAAACATAAGCCTCGTCGATCTCTGGAACGGAACC
>CAZHBL010000554.1:0-3915 GCA_964530105.1 uncultured Pirellulales bacterium
TTGTCAGTGCAATATTGTTTTGGCGCGACCAGCAGCTTTATCGGCGGGGCGGACGAATCACACATATTCTGCAGGGCCGTTCGCAGGCTGCTGTTTGCCGCGACACCGCCGCCCAGCAGGATGGTTTTTGCCCCGATTATTTTTGCGGCCCGTTTGGTTTTTTTAACGAGTACGTCAACCACTGCTGCCTGAAACGACGCCGCGATATCTGCGATTTCCTGCGCGCTCATCGAATCGGCCTTGTTCTCGCCCTTCATGTCCTGGCCCCGGCAATAATATAGCACGGCTGTCTTGATGCCGCTGAAAGAAAAATCCAGTGAATTCCGCCCCAGCATCGATCGCGGAAAATCGATTGCTTTCGGATTTCCGCCTGCTGCCACCTTTTCGATGCTGGGCCCGCCGGGGTAGGGCAGTTTCAGGATGCTCGCTACTTTGTCGAAGGCTTCGCCGCCGGCGTCGTCGATAGTGGAGCCTAATCGTTCCGGCTCCAGCGGCGAATGGTAATCGTAAAGGCTCGTATGTCCGCCCGATACGATCAGGGCCGCGGCGGGCAGTTCCAGGCTCTCCTCGGACATTATTGCCGACTGCAGGTGGGCGTGCAGGTGGTCGATTGCGATAAGCGGCTTGTCCCAGGCGAAGCTAAGCGTCTTTGCTGCCGTAACGCCAACGACCAGGGCGATAGTAAGTCCAGGCTGATTCGCAACGGCAACGGCGTCAATATCGTCCTTAGCCACGTTGGCCTGCTCCATTGCCTCTTTAATGACCGGATATATCTTTTCAATATGCGCCCGGGATGCGATCTCAGGAACGACGCCGCCATATTTTTCGTGCAGTTTGGCCTGCGAGGCCACCACGGACGATTTGACAACCCTGCCGTCAGCAACCACCGCCGCGGCCGTCTCATCGCAACTGGTCTCAATACCTAAGATATTCACAGATTTTTCCTGCATAAATGCAGATGTTAGCCCTACAAAACGTTAATGTCAATCTTGACTCAGTGAATCTGCAGTATGCCCAATCCAGCGCTGTGTTTGATTTCGTTGATGTCGAGCTTGCGAACGTAGTCCGGCAGGTTTTGCCATATACTGTGGAAGCCGAAGCCACCTTTTGTCATTTCCTCGATGGCTTCATCCTTGCTCCAGCCCTGCACGGCGATGCGATAAATTGCGCACATTGTCCCGGTGCGGTCGGCCCCGTGCTGACAGTGCACGAAGACCGGCGTTTGTCTGCCGTCGGTGACAATCCGCAGGAAACGAATGACATCTTTATCATCGACGTTCAACGGCGTCATAACGATATGCTCGTAAGCCAGCCCGGTATCTTTTATCTCATCGCGGTCCGAGTAGAGAGAACGCAGGTTGATGATTGTTTTGACGCCCAGCTTTTCCAGTTGCTTCATGCCCTCTGCGGTCGGCTGGGCGCCGCGATACAGGTCGTCGGAGACCTTATGTAAATTCGGCAGGCCCGGCAATTCGATTCGCTCGGCCCATTTTTTCTGTGCGGGTAAAGTTTCCGCCTGGCGTTGATTGTTGCCGATCTGTGAGCCGAATGGGAGCCCGTACTTACCCACGAGGATGCCCGCCAGGACAATAAGAATGGCCGACAACACTGCAAAGTAACGCAGTCGTGCGGACTTTGCCTTATTTCGTTCTTTCGGCGTCATTCATTCGCTCCTCGATACGGCATATCTATTTTATTGTGACCATAAGGACTCGCAGCTCATGCGGCTTGAGAAGCAGGGGGGCATCAGCCGCAAATTCCTGCTGCCGGCCGGTCTGCGGATCGAGCAGGAAACGTCTGCCCTTGAAGGATGTTTCCAACTCCACCTCAAGATTATCTTGGCCTTCGTTGAAGACAATGTAATAGTCCGTCCCGTTTTTGAAAACGTGCCTTACCCGCAAATCGTGTTTTGTCGGCCGGACTCGCACATCCACCGGCACCAAACGGTCTATTCGCTGCAGCAGCTCCGAATCTTCCACCTGGTCATTCCATCGTATCAGCCGGCCGGCCTTATCTAACAGATCTAAAGCCGGTTTTGCCTTCTCAGGTGGATTGACATCGATAATCAGTGCCCGGTAGTGCATTCTCGCAATCCTAATACCGCCTTCGTCCACCTCGGTATCCTCCCAAAGATGACGTGCTTCGAGGTAATTGAAGTCCCGCTGGCTTTGTAAGCATATCTTCGCCGCCCGCCACGGCAGATGATCGTTCAATCCTAATATTGCCAGCTCGCATATGTGTTTCGAGTCCGTATTTAGCCAGCAGAGCCTTCGCACCGAATCCGCGAACGGCCGGTACTGGTCCCACCAGGCGCTGTTTGGCCCCACGTCCGGCGGACGCTCGTCTATGCGGGGGCCGCGTATCGAGTAATAAAACGCGTGCGGAACCAACAGGTTACATCCTCGGACGATAAGCCAGTTTGTAAGCCACTTCATCTCCTCGAACGTAAAGTTGTGACCATACGCCCCGCAATATTCGTTCAAATTTCGCCGTCGGCCCAGATGAATCATCGCTGAAGAAGCACACTTGCCCACGGTAGACTGTGCCCCCTCAAGCGCGCTGGGCTTGCCCGGCTCGATATACCGCCAGACGATGTCCTGTCCCGGTATTTGAAAATGCCTAAGCTGCCCAATATCGTCCGGAGCGGCCGGGTGTCCCGTCAGTGCTACGCCATGCTCCCGGCACCACTTCGATATCTGAGCATAGAATGTCTCCTCCAGCCTGTGCTGCAGCGCCTGCTGGTAATCTCTTCTATATCGCTCGGCATCCGGCTCGTCTTTATACCACAATGCCGGCAGGTAAGGGCGAAAATTGTACCCGAGGTGCGAGTTAATATGTTCGAGTATATCTGTCGTCCCGGGCATCGCCCCTCGTTCGGCGCGCCTGGCGAGAAGCGATGGCTCATCGGTGAAAATCGCCCGTACTGTTTTACCGAAATGCTCTTTGAATTCATCGTAATACCGTTGGTACACCAGCCGAATAAAACATGCCACCGATTCGGGATTCAATATGTCCCCACCCGGCGGAGCATTCTCCGGCACCTCTCTATGGTCATCTCGTCTGGGCGGGTCGTCCTCGATAAAATGCAGGCCTCGAATTACCGAGTATCCTTCACGTATGGCTCTGTCAACAACTGCAATTCGATGCCCGTTCTTTTTCCGCCGGACTATCGCAACCAGGTTCTGATTCTCGCCCAGCACCGGCTCGCCGTCCCGGCCTATTTTAATGCCGTACTGGCTGGTCCCGGGCTCCGCGGCATCCAGATCAATCTGGAACAACCCCCGCGTTCGAAATGCTGCGTTTTCAGCTACGACCTGGCCACTCGAAGAGCCGCTCGGGTACATACCCTCATCGTACAGCACGACCCACATGTCACGTTTGGCCGCCTGCTCGATAGCGAATCTCATGAATTTAATCATCGGCTCGCTCATCCAGCCGATGTCTCGCGGCAGCCCGGCGCGCGGATGTATCACGAATCCGTAAACCCCATGCGCCTTAAAATCATCCAACTGACGCGCTATCTCCTTTTCGCTTAGTGCATCGTTCCAGAACCAGAACGGCGCCAGGGAGAATTCCGGGTCCGGCTCCAGCCATCCGACAGGCATCTCAACATCACCGATTTTTCGTGCCGCCGAAGCACTATATATTCGGGAGTCTCCGAGCCAGGCTGCTTCTGCGATTACTATACCAGCCAGTTCGAGAAATCCTCGTCTATCTATTTTTTCAGCCACTGCTCTACTCCTTTTCGTATTCGATATTTTTCCGAATTTCTATTGTTTTGTATTGTGCCTTTTTTTCTCAGGCTTCTCTGAAGCTAATTTATTGACTGTGGATTTTGTCAGCAGCAGTATTTGTTTGCTGATACTTTTGCAGACGTGCAGCAGGGAAAAGCGGATTGGAATCAGTTCGGGCAAT
>CAZHBL010000555.1:0-3915 GCA_964530105.1 uncultured Pirellulales bacterium
GTCAAAACCTGTCATTATCAAGCACAACTCATAGAAAAGTGTACCATATCCATTCAATCCCCCAAATTTCACCGATCTCACCGGCAGCAACATGATTAATGTCACATAATCTTTATCCGGAAAAGTCGAAGTCCGCCCAGGTGCCACAACGATTCTTATATGAGAATTTCCTTCCATAATCATCGTATGTCCAGAATGGCGTATGACAGGCCTTCAGGTTTTTCAGAGGGGGCATCGGAACGTTTTCAATGCGTATCGGCCCGCCATCCAGTCCCTTCATAAGTTGTTGTTTCATTTCGCCGAAGGGCATTCTAATATAAAATTCCCCCTCTGTTTCCTCTATGTCGATTTTCACATACTTGAGGCCAAAGATTTTTCTCATGTCAATCGCGCCCATGTTGGTTGTAACTAATGTATCAAGGACTTTGCGCTGATCCTCCGTAGCATCATCGCTCACATATATCCCGCCCTCTGATCCATACTTTATAAAGTCTGCAAATTTGGGATAAAGGATATCACCATTGTAGATGACCGTAATGCCGGAAAGGTCAACGTCGTTGACTTGTCCCTCTTTGATACGAAAAACCTCGAAATACCTACAGCCGCCTTCAACATCCCTGCCAAAATAGTAAGGACAATGTCCCTCTGCGGCACACGCCTCATTGTAGATTCCCTTAACCTGCCAACCTGCTTTTAATTCTATCATTACTACACCTCCCTTGTCATTATCAAGCACAGCTCAACGGAAAATTTACCGAATCCCTCGGATTCCTTTATTATCCTTTTAATCTGGCGGGTTTCCATGTTACACACAAATTGTCGAGTTTTTCACCCAATATTTCAATCGAATCTTCCTGTATCCGGCCTAAACCCATATCGAAACCCATTGCGAGGTGCTTGATTTTGTTCGTATCGTGGCTCATGATGCGTGCCGCAGTTGCATCTACGGCCATGACGTCAGTACTGGCTATTATTGCCCATGAGCCGAGACGTTCTTTCATATTCAAAGTGGTGCCGCCAAGGTTTGTGGTAGGGCCGTCGCCTTCAATGCCGATAGAAAAATCAATAATGGAAAGGTCGGGCTTTATACTCTTTACAATATCCAGATATACCTGCGCAATTGCTCGTGGGCTGCTGTGATCGAAGGTGCCGCGATTTCACCATGTATTGTCTATTAACTGGGCATAGCGGGACAGCGGCGTGATACCGATAAAATTCTTCGAAGCTAATGTAAGCTGCGCCCATGAGTGCGTTTTGGCAACAGGAATAGAAATTACCTTATCTGCATTGGCAACGAGACTTGAGACCGCAATCTTGTTCAGTCGCGTCTTTGAAGGGATCTCGACCCAGCCCGGGGAATCGGTTTCCAAACATGCAAGAGTCACTTTTCCTTTATACAATGAGCTGAGACGTTCTGCTTCTTTAGCCAGATTAGTACTGCCGTCCAGAGTGATTGCATATTTCCATTCGAATTTTGGCAGGTGAGAGCCTTCGCCAACGATTACTTCTTTAGCGCCTGCTTTTAAGCACTCTTCAGTGACGGCTATGATGATTTCAGGTTTTGTACACTCGCCAATCTGGAAGCACTTATTATATTGTGCCCAGGGAAAAGAGACGAAGTTAGGCTTAATAAAAACCGTCTCACCTTTGTTAACAACAGTTCGAATCCCTCCCAAGGCATCAATAATCTCCCGGGTCATCGAATCTAAGTTATCGCCGCGAATTGCGGCCACTTTTGCTTTTATCTTTTGAGAAGGCTCCTGAGAAGATTCATTGCCTTTACAACTTGTGGAAAGATATGGTGTTCCCAGGGCGACTGCTGTGCTAATGCTTACCTTTAGAAATTCACGTCGTTTTATCTTGTGCATTGTTTACTCTTTCATTTATGATTAATTACTAAACTCAATCGTCGGGTTCAGACAGCTTGATTATTCTGTTAAGGCAATATCCAATTTTGGCCGATGTTTCCTTCTAAAAGTTCCACAATAGTATAGGGTGAGTTTTAGCCTACCGAACAGAACTTAAGTATGACTATTTCTCTTTTATTTATTTTGTGGATAGCTGAATGACATCAACTGCGGAGCGCCACGCAGGAACCAAATGCCTAATAACAAAGCAGGGATACCGAACAGCAGCGGCGTAAAAGATATCATAGAAATAACTTGCACCAACATTATGAAGGCTCGATAGATATCATGGATTCCGAGAAGACTTAGTACAAGACCGGCACATCTGATTATTAAGCCGAAGATTTCTGAAGCATTCATTTCTTCCCTTTTCTTGTCTTGATGGAACTGTGGATTATATCGTTAATTTAGACTACATCACTCTCGTTGTCTCGCAAGCATCTGGCGCACCGGAGAGCCTTTACGTCCGGCTCGAAAAATCAGGTTATAACTGCATGGGAAATATATCATGCGGCAGCCGTGTGTGCAAGAGAAAAAACGTGCCGGATAGATGAGTCCAATACGGCGTTCATCTATGAATTATGCTGTGCAGATTTTCAAAAATCTATCCGCTACCAAACGAAGTCAAGTAAAGGCTAACATTGTATACTTAGCCATTTACTTGCTGTGTTTTAGCGTGATTTACCCGGCCCTTTAACTGCCCGAAATCCCATGATGCTGCTTTCCTTGAGCGGCAGTTGCGTGGCCCCTGTGATAGCATCGCAGGCCGCAGGCACGGCCATCCACGAACCGCCTCGCACCATTCGGAAACCATCCAGCCCGGCGTGATATGACGTTGTGTACCAGTCGAGGGTCCACTCGGCAACGTTGCCGGCCAGATCGCAGATGCCGTAAGGGCTGGCGAACCTGGCGAAACTTCCTACAGGCGCCGAGTATGCAAATCCATCATCCTCGGTGTCGAAATTGCACCGGAATACGCTGTCCGCACCGGGTGATTCATCACCCCACGGGTAGCGTCTTTCGGGCATTGGATTTGGCTTTTTCTTTACGGCGTCGCCGTCGAGATAGAACCCGCCGCGCAGTGCTTTTTCCCATTCGGCCTCGGTTGGCAGCCTCAAGCCGCACCACTGCAGGAAGTTCATAGCATCGTACCACGACACGTATGTAACTGGATAATTTTCGCGACCCGGCTTGACGCTGTATGTGCCATTATCGTTGCGAACGATGCCGCAGCGGTTCTCGTTAGTCATGCGCGGATTCCATCCTTCGCTCTGACCGTCGAGCTCGTTGAGATAGTCAGTATACATGGAAATCGTGGTCTCGTGCTTGGCCATATAAAACAGCGGCAGGTTGGGTTCGGGTGTGATTTCTTTGGATTCATCCCGTCCGCTGCCGGGCAGGCTCTTCATAACGAATTTTCCCGCGGGAACCCGAGCCATAGCAATGCCGCTAACCCGAACCTTTACCTGATTGGCATCGGCAAAGCTCGTTTGGCCCGTTCCCCACCAGACAATCTCTTTATGCCCGGATTTTCCGACGATGTCAAAGCCGTTACCGCGAAGAGAATCCATCGGTATGAATTGCCAGGTTTTCCCGGAGTCCCGGGAGTATCTGACAAAAACATAAGCCGGTGATTCCGGCGAGATATTCGGGTCATTTATGTCGTACTCGATAATAATCTTCGGGCCGGCCAGTTCCGTCGATTCCTGCCTGAGCTTGAAATTAGAGATTTCCAGCCATTGCGAATAAGAGCAGCGACAGAATAAGGCCGCGATTACGATAGACAGCAGGAGTTTGCGTAGCATCATTTTATGCACTCAATATGGTCCCTATACGTTTTCCGGCACGATCCACGGTTCGCGATATTTGCGCTTGATGTATGTGTTAGCCTCATCGCAGTTCGTGAACCTCTCAGTTTGCGGGTTGAACTCGAGCTTCAGGTTGCCCACGCGATACGATATGTTGGCCATGTGACACAGCAGCACGCTCTTATGACCGATTTCAACGT
>CAZHBL010000556.1:0-3893 GCA_964530105.1 uncultured Pirellulales bacterium
ACAGAAAGAACATATTGCCGGCGATATGCATAAGGCCGGCGTGTAAAAAGGCGTAAGTTACAAACTGCCAGAGAAACAGATGCCCGGGTCTGGGATCGAGCACGAACTGATTGGCCCAGTTCTGAATATATTCCGCTTTGCCCCCGAACGCTTCAACATGGGGAAAATAGCTCAACAGGAAAATAGCCACATTGACAGCTATGAGGGCGTAATTCGCATAAGGCGTTCGTCTCGGCTTAATACTTGTCCGAATTGGTAATAGCATAATTTAAGGAAATCCAAAGATTAGGAATAAAAAATAAAAACGCCGTTTTTTCGGCGTTCTGAGCGAAGTGAAGAATCTCATATTGCCGCTGGCCAGATCCCTTCGACAAGCTCAGGACAGTTTCTTCGGCTTCGCATCAGGATGACACTTACGTGTCATTTTGCGTTTTGCCCTTTGTTTTTTACGAATTTACCAGGCTTTTGCATGCTTTCAACTAAGCAGGGGCGGTTTGCCAACTACCTGCACAACTGCCATATTGTACAGGCAAAAAGGGATTCTTACAAGATATAAAAAAAGGACGGCCACTCGAGCCGTCCTATCCGGGAAAAATTGGGCGTTACAAACAGTTCTTCTCCCTTGTGGAAAACATCAAGGGCCGGTATATGGGCGGTTCGAGAACCGCCCCACCAGGCCAACCGGTTTCCCCCCAGCAAGGTCTTTTTCTACAGAAAGTATAAGAACCAGGCAGAGCAAAGCCAAATTCCCACGTAAAAAAGCCTTTATTTTTTCATAAGTTTCTGTAAAACTGAACTTCATAATCAGAAAATGATATCGATTGGAAAATGGTCCGAATGAATAGAGATATTATACACAAGCGCATCAGGGCGATTCGCCGCGAGCTGGATAAAAAGAAAATACGCTGCCTGATTGTCACAAAGCCGGCCAATGTCACTTACATAACCGGTTTTTTGGGCGAGGATAGCTGGGCGGCCGTCGCCGGAGGGCGGGTTTATCTTCTGACCGACAGCAGATATACCGAACAGGCGCAGAAAGAATGTCCGAGTTGTAAAATCATCGACCGCGCCGGGCCGATGGCCGGCGCCGTCGCCAGGCTGGTAAAGAAATTAAAATCCGTTCGAACGGTGACCGTCGAGGACTCCGTTTCGCTGGCTGATTTCGAGCAGTTGAAAAAGACGGTCAAAGCCCGGTTCAGAACGGTAGCGGATATTATTGAAACCGTACGGAGCGTTAAAGACCAAAGCGAGATTGCGGCAATAAAATCCGCCGCCGCTGTCTCAGCAAAGGCCCTCGAACAAACCTTGCCGCACATCAAGCCCGGCGTTACTGAGAGCGAGCTGGCCGGTATGCTCGATTTTCAAATCCGCAAACTTGAAGCAAGGAACGGCTTCGAGACGATTGTTGCCTTCGGCCCGAACGGCTCCCGTCCGCATCATCAGCCGGGCAAAAGAAAACTCAGGAAAAAAGATGCCGTCCTTATCGACTTCGGCGCCAAATACAAAGGCTATTGCAGCGACATTACTCGATGCTTCTTATGTGGCGAGGGCATCTTGCCCTTGTTCCCTACCGCTGGCAAGATGCCAGCGGGACGCAAGGCCGGGACGGCCTCGCCACGGACGGCTTTCTACAAGAAGGTTTACGACGTCGTAGAACAGGCCCAGGCCGCCGCGATAAAAACAATCAAGCCCGGCGTTAAACTCACGCAGGTCGATGCCGCCGCACGGCAGGTGATTGACAAATCCGGCCTGCCCGTTTACGGCCACGGCTCAGGGCACGGCTTCGGCCTCGAAATCCATGAAGACCCATTCCTCAAGCCGGACGGCAAAGGCAAGCTCAAGGCCGGACAGGTCATCACAATCGAGCCCGGCATATACATCCCCGGCAAACTCGGAATCCGAATAGAAGACGACATCCTCGTAACCGAAACAGGCCACAAAATCCTAACCCGCAAGTGCCCCCATTTACCCTATGAGATAGGCTAACAAAGCCGCCATCTCACAGGGTGAACCTTTATTGCCGTAGTTTTTCGTAGGGTAGGCAGATTCTGCCCATGCGGTCAATTGATTAAACACTCCGAAAACAGCAGAAAAAACTTGTAACCTCAAATCGTTTTTGTTAAGATAACAAAAGTGGGAAGTTTCGCAGTCTTACCAGTAGCATACCAGGATGGGCCATAGACGAACCATTTACGGGTATGAGAGAGAGGTCTAATAATGAAAGCTACACATATACTTCTTTTGATTGCAGCTTGTTGTATATCAATCCCGTCACTAGCCGCCGAAAGACTCAGTGTGCTGGAATTACTCGACAAGTATACGGCAAATCGAAGTAAGCTCACCTCTTATATTGCAAAAGCTGAACAGACATATAGCGTCCAGTGGTTACATATAGACAAACCGAATTTGGGACGATTGGTTTCAGAATTCCGGACCGATGGCAGAAAAATGTACGCTCTTCACTATAACTGGGATAATCTCCCCACTATAAATGCAGAAACTTCCATCGAGGATTCAAGGTGTTGGGCTGATCTCTGGAATGGAAAGTGCAGCATTCTGTACAACAAACGTATGTCAGCAGAAGACAGTTCTGTTGTGATCTCAACCGAAGAAAGACTGGTAAAGCACAATATGATTGTATGGTATGATGGGATGCCGCTTCTGGGTATACGGCACAGCGATTATGAACCAATTGACTCCGTGCTTCGGCGAGCAGACTCCATATCGATTCGACCTGAACTTGAACAGGTTGGTTCGGTAGCTTGTTATGTCGTAGATGCTAATGCGACCTCCGGCACATATACGGTGTGGTTCGATCCGCAACATGGCTATCAAATCACACGGGCAGACATACGCGTGGGTCCAGGCGATGTCTTCCGGGCAAGATCCTTGGAGAATAATGAAAGTGACACCCTTTCTATTAGAAGTGTCGGCTTTGAGAATGTAGAAGGTACGTGGGTTCCCATGGAAGCCGACATATGTGGGACATCCATCAGACAAAGACAGAATAGCAGTTGTACAAGTACTGCACACCACAAAATAACAAAAATAACGTGCAATCCCGACCACGAAGCACTCGGCTCTTTCGTGCCTGTAGTAGAAAACGGGACAGAAGTGTACGATAGAGACTCCGGCACACGTTATACGTGGCAGGCCGGAAAGAAATTCGTGGTGGACGAATGGGACGGCCGCATTCGATATGTGCCGGAGGATTGGTCGATACGGGTAGGGGTTGGTAGAGAATTACCAGCATTTGAGGGTATTGAACTGGATCTCTCTGCTGAGGACATAAGAGACAAAGCGATTCTACTGTGTTTGCTTGATATGAACCAGCGGCCGTCGCGGAATTGCCTGCTGCAGTTGAGCACAAGGGCAAAAGAGCTTATGGTAAAAGATGTCGTTGTGATTGCCGTTCAAGCTTCAAAGATTGATGACAGCGTACTTAACGAATGGGTGGAAAAGAACAACATTCCCTTCCCCGTCGGAATGGTTAAGGGCGATGAGGAGAAGACTCGTTTCACCTGGGGCGTCCGTTCTCTGCCCTGGTTAATCCTGACGGATAAAAAGCATATTGTCCGGGTGGAAGGATTCAGCATTAACGAGTTGGATGAGAAAATAACGACACTGAAAGAGAAATAAGGAGCCTTTTAACATAAACTGAGCACATGTATTACAGGCACTCGCTCAGTTTTCGTGGGACTTGTGAGACTTTTCACATTTTCCGAATAATTACTGTAACGGATTTGTGGTTTTGGCATCTGTACATGAGAAGACCTGAGTGGTGATAGTAAAACAAATGGAAATTATGTTTTTTAAGCGTTTAAATGGGAAATGTCAGGAATGGCATGAAGATAAGCAATTCTCATTGTAAGAGAGCCTCCTTCATCTCTGAT
>CAZHBL010000557.1:0-3872 GCA_964530105.1 uncultured Pirellulales bacterium
AGAGATAGGAATAAAAATGACAAGAAGGGATACTGATTTGAAAGAAAACCCGCCGAGTGAATCGGCGGGCTAAATATTTTTAGATTGACGTGCATCGAATAAACCGCGAGATAGGAATCACGAGTCACGCTATGGAGCTTTGGGACGGAGAGACCGTCTGGAATTAAGTATGGTGTCCCCAGCATTAAAAAGATTTCTCGACTCCACTTCGCTACGCTCGAAATGACCCAAACAAGCGCATTTATTATGTACAATTGGTATAATCTCACTTTTTCAACAATCCCAACGTCCCAAATAAAATCTTTGCCTTCTTGGGAAGAAGCTACGAAACCGTCTATTATGCCCTTTCTATAGCATAATCTCTCAATTTTTGCGGCATAAATAAACAATATCTCAAATTTGGAAAAATTTTCCTTGACAGGCTTGCAGATAATATGGTAAATATAGGTAAGTAAGATAAGTTGACTTCTACGGATTTTGGCTTCAAATAGTATTGTGTATCCGCGGTTCTTGGACAGCTACCTGAGAAAATGGGTAGATAAGGACAAGAGATACAGTTGAGGCAATCTGGCAAGAGACGGAGGAATGGCGTTGGGCCACCGGATGCCTGGCTCCGTGAGCCAAGTAGGGTGTGCGCTTTTCACCCCTACCTGTTTTTGCCACGTGGTTTGCGGCTTACTCATCCTCGCCAGAGTGATAGCCTTTCTTAACCAACACGAGGTGGCCTAGTGCGCAAGGCCCTTCGAGTTAGAGATTGATGTAACTATTAATAAAGAGAAATATTATGAACAGAATGATCTTTGGATGCATGTGTTTATTGTCGTTGGCAGCAAGCGCCGCTCATGGAGGGCTGACCGGAATTGATATACTGTCGGAAACACACCATGTATGGGGTCTGGCAGGTGGTACGGTCGAGTCGCATAGTTATGATTCTACCAGCATATTCCCGGTTAGTGGGACTGCTTCATCACTGTGGTGGGATGAAGGCCCATTCACACCCTCAAGTCCGGGCATAAATACCGTGTCGAGCTACGCCGGCAATCTCGCTGTTTACGCAACCACTGATGATTGCTGGATATTTACTGGTTCATACGCTTACGCTGAATCTACTTATGTGTTCAGGCCAAACACGGTGTATTTGCCGATACACTTCACTGGTTATGTAGACATGCATGCCTTCGAAAATGAGGTGAGCTTTTCGCTTGTCGGTGACGGGATCATGGACTCACATGTATGGGTAACAGAAAGTTCCAGTGGTTTTCCAATTGACTTGCTGGCAGTTTACTCCGTCAATCCAGGTTCTATCTATGAGCTAACGCTTCACGCACACGTTTCGGTAGGTGACTGGCCTTGGGTAACGTCCTCACTACAGGCTACCGTAATCCCTGCACCAAGTGCTCTTTTGCTCGGGGGTATTGGTGTAGGCCTTGTTAGATGGCTGCGCAGACGCAGAACATTGTAGGAGTATTATCACCTTACTTATTTCTCCCTTTCATTGAGGTCCTTTCGTATCTCGCATAGGATAGCACTAACGAAAGGATTGCTATTCCCGAGGCCTTGGTGTATTCTTGTCAGGTGAATGGAAACATGGTTTTATTAGAGTGGCAGTTAATCCTTTTCTGTGACCATGAATAGGTTGACTGTCCCGAGTCATACCTGAGTTTTAGAAAGGAGTCACGCATGGGCGACAAGAAAGGCAAGAAGGACAAGGCCAAAGAGAGTCGGCAGAAGGATGCCAAACAAGCGAAAGCCGCAAAGCAGAAACAGGACAAGCGGCAGCCCCGGACCCCCTAAGCCCGGGGCCAACAAGACGGATGCATGGTATCGAAGCAGGGCATGATTAAGTGCGAAATAAGATGTTGTAAAAAGAATAAGAATCCTGTAATATCTTGACATAAGATACCTTTGGTTTGTATAGGTATTGTAAAGCACCGTGTAAACGCGGTTAAAGAAGTCGTTATATGTTGAGGTACAAGAATGGCAAATAATAAGTGCATTGCTGTTGGAATCGGCATCTTCGGAGTGTTCGCGATATTGATTGCCTGGGCGGCGTTAACGCCGGACAATCCGGAGGTTGCACAGGATGGAGAAGACGTAAAGCTTGCCGCCGCGGCGGATACGGCTTACGGCACCATTCTCCTGCCGGAAGCGATTATCCGGTTTGATGCTGATGGTGCAAACGGGCTTGTCACGATAAAGCCCGGCAAGCAGGCGGAACGATTGCCGGCAGGGCAGTATCACGTCCGTTACTGGAAGATCGAACGCAAAGATGATGGCGGTAATACCTGGGCATTGATCGGCCAATACTACGGTCAGGACAATCAATTCGAAATAAAAGCCGATAACGAGACAAAGCTGGATGTCGGCGAGCCGATCATGGCCACGGTGGAGGCGCGAAATGTCGGTTCGAGCTACGCTTTCAATCAGGTAATCAAAGGGCGGCACGACGAAGTCATTGAGCTGGCACGCAACGGTTCTCGGCCTCAGCCCCCGAAACTTCATATCAAAAATAAAGACGGCTCGTACGAGAAAACTTTCAGCTTCCAGTATGGGTGAGGCGGCACCTGTTCGCTCTCGTGGCGAGAGCCCGAAAACGTAGCCGGACCGTTCACCGCGACAATCGAAGTGGCAGGGCCTTTCAAAGTCGAAAGCAAGTCGTACACAATCGGACAGTAAGCTTTAATTCGCTTTTGTAATTGATAGCTTTGTGCCGCTGTCGAATAGCCGCAGGCGGTAGTGTCATATAGAGCGCCTATTCCGCGGCCGTCTCGATTCAATGTATCAGCAGATGCTTCTCGAACCAGGCCGCCATGGCATCTGAGGCACGCTTGCCGTCTTCGCCTCGGAATCCGTGCCCGGCACCTTTAATCACCAGCAGTTCACTTGTCACTTTATGTTTTTCGAATTCGGCAAGGATTTTCTCGCTGTGATCGATCGGCACAAGCTGGTCGCTGTCACCATGAATAAGCAGCGTAGGCGGATCGTCTTCGGATACATGCAGCAGTGGCGAGCAGTCCGCTGCCTTTTCCTCTTCGAAATTCAGTGCCGGGTAGTCAGGCGTCTTGTTGACCCACGCACGCAGATCGGTAGGGGGGAAATAAGCCACCACCGCCGCGACCCGGTCGGTAACCCGAAGAACTTCGTCCTTAGCATTAGGATCGCCTTTGTCGGAGGCGGTGCCCAGCATCAAAGACAGGTGCCCGCCGGCACTGGCCCCGGCAACGCCCAACCGCTCGGGAGCGACGCCGAAATCGTTCGCACGCAGGCGGATGAAACGCACGCTGCGGCGAACGTCCTCGATGATCTCCGGGATGACGTACTTGGGACTGCTGCCGTGACGCACGGCAAAAACGGTAAAGCCTTTGTCGAGCATCGGCTTGAACCATCCGATGCTCTGCTCCGGCGGACGCCAGCGGGAGTACCAGCCGCCGCTGACGATGAACAGAATGCCCGTCCCATTAGCTTCTTTGGGCTTGTACACGTCGAACGTCAGGGCCATGCCGTGCTTATGCCCATACACGACGTCCGGGACAATTTCGACACCTTCAACGCCAAAGGCCTCAGCGGCACAAAGGGCGACGGTAATAATCAGCAAACTTCGGATCATCCACTTCATAGCTAACCTCCTGATTTCTGTTTCGCATCCCGGCCGCACCGTGCCGCCGGTTGAATATTCATTTTAGCCTGTCGCCATCTTTGCTAACAAGAGTATTCTATATAATAGGCGACAGACCCAATTACAGGTATCATTTCGTTTTCATAAACACGAAGCGTCCATAACCTATATACAAGTTATGGATAATTACCCTCACTCCACAATCTCTCCAATCAGCAGAATCGCCCCGGCATACCACGCCGTATCATCATATCGC
>CAZHBL010000558.1:0-3856 GCA_964530105.1 uncultured Pirellulales bacterium
TTATCGGCTTTATAGACAGGATATAAATATGCAGCAGGAAGAATTGAAAAACAGGTTGTCCGAAGTAAAGGACAAGCTAATCGGCATCGAAGAAACGACGGAAAGAAGAATATACCTATTGTGTGAAGCCGAGAACGCGTATGCCGTCAACAAGTTTCTGTTCGAAGATTTGTCTTTAAGATTTGTGATTGTAACCGGAATTGATTCCGACGATTGCTTTGAAATCCTGTATCATTTTTCAAATGACGAATCTGGTTGTTTCGTTACGGTAAAAGCCTTCATCCGCGACCGCGAGAAGCCGGCGATCGAATCGATCACGCCTTTTGTGCCGGGCGCTGAATGGATCGAAAGGGAATTGCACGACATACTGGGAATCGACTTTGTGAATCATCCGAATTTGAGAAGACTGATTCTGGCCGACGATTGGCCTGAAGGTGTTTATCCGTTGAGGAAAGAAGTGAAGAAATGAAAAAAGCAATGCAAAAGCCGATTCTTGCGGTCGGGCCGTTTCACCCGCTACAAGAGGAGATGGAGTTTTTCCAACTCACCGTAGATGGTGAAATCGTGACCGATATCGATGTGAGAATCTCCTATAATCATCGTGGAATAGAGAAGCTCAGCGAGACTCTGCAGTATGACCAGGTTCCGTATCTGGTTTCGCGTATCTGCGGCATCTGCTCGGCATCCCATCCGCTGGCGTATATTCAGGCCGTGGAAGAAATTGCCGGCGTTGAAATCCCCGAGCGGGCGCGTTATGTCCGCACAATCATCAACGAACTCGAACGTATTCACAGTCACCTGCTTTGGGTCGGCCTCGGCGGGCATTTCATCGGTTATGATACTGTCTTCATGTGGGCCTGGAAGTATCGCGAGCCGGTGCTCGATCTGCTCGAAGAAATCACCGGCAACAGAAACAATTACGGCAACGTTCGGGTCGGGGGCTGCCGGGAAGATATCCCGGACGAGATTGTGCCGAAGATATTGAAAGAGCTTGACGTAGTCGAGAAGAAGACAGAGATGCTCACAAAAGCCATACTTGACGACCCTGTTCTGCACGCCCGGCTAAAAGGTGTGGGCGTTTTGAGTAAGGAAGATGCCGTAGCATACGCGGTCACCGGTCCGACGGCCAGGGGCAGCGGTGTTGCAATCGACGTACGGCATGACGATCCCTACGCCGCTTATGGTGATTTGGACTGGAACGTTATCAGTCAGCCTGAAGGAGATGTGTTCGCAAAAGCCGTTGTTCGCCTGCTCGAAACCCTGGAAGCTGTTAAAATGATTAAAGAGGCGCTTAACAAGCTTCCGAAGGGCCCTGTCGCTATAGAGGTGAAGGAAATCCCGCCGGGCGAAGGTTGCGGCCACGCTGAAGCTCCGAGAGGCGAAACATTCCATTATGTTCGCAGCGACGGCGGCAACAGGCCCATCCGGCACAAAGTCAGGGCTCCGAGTTATGTAAACGTGCCCTCGTTTAAGGCCTCGTGCATCGGCCAGCATCTCGCCGACGTGACACTTACGCTCGCGGCGGTCGACCCCTGCTATAGCTGCACAGAGAGACTGGCCGTTATTGATGGTCACAATAATGTCATCCACGATTACGAAGCGCTGCTGCGCATGAGTCGTGAGAAGACGGCAAGGATTCAGAAGGAAATTGGCGCACCGGAACTGAAGTTGGAGGATTTATAAATTGGATAAGATTCTACTTGTTCCTGTTTTTCTGCCGCTGATAGCAGGCTTTGTGCTGCTGTTTTTGCCGAACAAACTAAGGTCCATATCGAGTGTGCTGACGCTGGTAATCTCGATCATCACATTCGTGCTGGGCATTACGATATTTATCGGCGGCAAGGCCCAGTGCGCATGGTCCATCCTGCATCTCAGCGAGCGATTCGGCGGCATAGAATTACAGTTGATGTTAAGCGCCAAGCCGCTCGGCGCATTTATGCTGATATTCGCGATGGGCTTCGGCCTGCTGATTGCTATTTATTCGCTTAAATCCATTGGGCAAGAGATGTTACGGGCGAATGAATACTATGGCGCAATCCTGCTTACGATAGGCGGCTCGGCGGGAATTTTGCTGTCAAACCACCTGCTGTTTCTGCTGATATTCTGGGAGATTGTAACCGTTTCGCTGTATATTTTAATCACGACAGGCGGTAAAAATACGAATTTCGCGGCTACGAAAAGTTATGCCATGATCGGTGCATCCGACGCCGCTTTCATGCTCGGCGTCTTTATGGTCTGGGCAATTTCAGGGACGTTTGTCATCTCGGAAATCAGCCTGACGGCGACGACTGCTTTACCGATAATCGCCTTTCTGCTGCTTCTGACCGCCTCTATGACCAAGGCGGGCGCACTGCCCATGCACACATGGATGCCCACCAGCGGCGAATGCGCTCCGGCTTCCGTGATGGCCCTTCTGCCGGCCGCTATCGATAAACTTCTGGGAATTTATCTGTTGGTCGTTATCGTCTTGCAGTTATTTATAATAAAGCAAGGTTTCCTGACCACTGTCCTGGCCATCATCGGTGCGGCGACGATTATTGTTGCCGTGATGGTTGCAATGGTTCAACACAATCTCAAAAAGCTGCTCTCATATCACGCCATCAGCCAAGTCGGGTATATGATCCTCGGCATCGCGACCGGAACACCCGTGGGCATTGCAGGCGGATTGTTCCACATGCTCAACAATGCGATCTACAAATGCTGCCTGTTCCTGTGCGGCGGTGCCGTCGAGCAGGTGGCGGATACCGCTGAACTGGACAAGCTCGGCGGCCTGGGCAGGAAAATGCCATTGACCTTTACAGCATGTCTTATTGCCGCTTTGAGTATTTCGGGTATCCCGCCGCTCAACGGTTTCGTCTCCAAATGGATGATCTATCAGGGTGTAATTGAGATGGGCTCGACGCGAACCGGAGGCACAGCCGGACTATGGCCCATCTGGCTGACCTGCGCGATGTTCGGAAGCGCGCTGACCCTCGCTTCGTTCGTCAAGCTCATCCATTCCATGTTCCTTTCCCGGCTACCCGACAGGCTGCAAGGGGTAAAGGAAGTTTCCCCCGTCCAGACGGTTCCGATGGTATTGCTCGCCCTGCTGTGCGTGTTCTTCGGAATTTTCTATAAAGTCCCGCTAAACCTTTTCATATATCCGGCATTGAATTCCCTGAATATAGGTGCAGAAGGCACGATTTTCGGTACATGGCAGTCAGGCCTTGCGACGATTTTAATCATCGCCGGCATTGGAATCGGGCTGCTCATCTGGGCGATAGGAAAATTCTCGAAGAATATCAGAATCGTCCCCACGTGGACATGCGGCGAGGTGCAGAAGAATGACGATATGATAATACCCGGAACCCACTTCTATAAAACCGTCTCGGAAATGGGCGGTCTGAAACAACTATATAAGGGCCAGGAAAAAGGATATTTCGATGTGTATGACCAGGGCGGCAGGTGTGGATTGACGTTGACGGCGTTCCTGCGATGGCTCCATTCCGGCGTGCTGCCGATGTACTTGACATGGATCACTATAGGATTACTGGTTGTCCTGTTCGTGGTTTGCGGAATTTGGTGAGGTCGATATGACTATTTTTTACATTTTGATGATATTTATCGTCATCGCGAGTCTGATCGCGGTGGAAACCACAGATCTGCTCAGTGCCGTGATATGTATCGGTGCGATGGGCTTCGGCGTTTCATTGGTGTTCCTGTTTCTGCGGGCGCCGGATATCGCAATCACTCAGATTGTGGTGGAGGTCCTGGGTTTGATTATCCTGATTCGCGCCACGATTTCGCGCGACCTGACTTTCATCAGCGGCGACAAGGAGTTTTTCGGAACGGTTGTTTCCGTGGCGATTATCTTCGT
>CAZHBL010000559.1:0-3856 GCA_964530105.1 uncultured Pirellulales bacterium
TCGGGGCCGTATCCGAGGATGGTAAGATTTATTAATGGAATGTTCTTTTTGACGGCAACAAACGCTTTGATGAGCAGATCAAATCCCTTTTGCCTAGTCAAGGAACCTGCAGCTACCAGATTTATGACCCCTTCTCGATATGGATTGGAATATGCCTTCCTGTTTTTCCAGATTTCCTCCGCTTCGACAGGATTAGGGATCGTAACAATTTTCTCCTCGGAAATACGAAAATTGTTGCACAAATCTCTTTTTATCCCTTGGCCCGGACAGATAACAATATCGGCACGCGGATAGAGGAAAGGATAAAGATGCCGGTACAACCTAAGCTTGAAACTGTCCGAGAAGGACACTGAAGGCACATTGCTTTCTCTTACAAAGACCTTGGTATTCCTGGGCAAAAAAGGTCTTATCAGTAGAAGCGTCAAATTGAGGTGCCCGATAGTCGATAGTACAACATCAGGCCGCAGTTGTCTGAGTGTTGTTATCAGTCGCATTGAGGCAAGGCTGACCCGTGTGTATCCTAATCCATATAGGGGGACACCAGGCGGTATCATACTCAAAAGAGGACCGGTCGGATCGATAACAATGGCATGCAGGTTAAACAGATCCCTATTCATATACCCTAAAAGTCGCAGCAAGACCCTTTCTGCCCCGCCGCCTCTTGCGGACGGCAAAACAAAAGCCAATTTCTTAACGGCCTTTGCATCCATTTTTTTCTCTGGGAGATAGAGATCCAGATAGGGAACTGTTCCGTGTAAGGTTCCTTGCAGTCATTCCTACGCCACCGTCGATAGGATTCTCAGAGTGGTTTTCAGCACCCTTCATCACTTCATAGTTCAATTGCTTTTTCCCAGATCTCAATTACATTAGCCACACTAAATTCAGCAACCCTCCTCCTGGCAGCCGCACCCAGACGATGTCTCAGTCCAGGCTCACTGACCAAGCGCTCAAGGGCCGATTCAAGCGCTTCCGCATTTTCAACCGGGACCACTAGCCCATTGACGTTATGCTCGACAAATTCAAGAGGGCCGGGGGATGCATCACTTACGATAACGGGTAAGCCGAAGCTCATAGCTTCAAGAAGGGCATTGGGGGTTCCTTCGTACCTCGAAACAAGTACGAAAACATCGGCAGCACGATAGAATGGAGAGGTATCCCTTACTTTGCCGTGCCAGATGACACGATCGGAAATGCCCAAAGCTCCGCTCACATTTTTCAACTTCTCTCTCAACCTTCCATCCCCTAAGACTTCCAAACGCCACTCAGGAAATCGCTCTGCCAAACCAGAAAACGCTTTGAGCAGTACGTCATGACCTTTCTGGTGAGTCAAGCTCCCCACAGTAAGTATGATTGAAAAGGCTTCTCTTCTATTGGCAATTTCAGGGAGAGAAGCAAGAGGATTCGGCACAAACGCCAATTTCTCTTTGTGAACATACGCGCTCATTGTTTGGAGTGCTCCCCTACTATTTGCCGTCACTACATCGGCATAACGATAAACGAGTCGTCTGAGCAAGTTCCACGGCCATCCTATCGACTGACGCGCCGGATCGTTTCGTTCAGAAACAGCGATACGCGAACCAAGACCCCAGGATGCCAATATGACGAGGATGTTTGTCCGTGAAAGAAAGCCGATCACGACCTTCGCATTGGCATCTCGTATAGCTTTTCGCAATGAAATAATGCGTCGGACGTTTGCTATCAATCCTTGCAACACTGTACGTGATTCCACCATATTGCCGACAACAATTCGGCGTGCAATCGGACTCACAGAAAAAAAATCTTTATCTCTGTCAGCAAAAGTGATTACTGTTATTTTTTTTTCTTTGGTCACCCAATAATCGGCAAGGGTGGACAGGACTCTCTGAGTACCACCACAATCCAGTTTACTGATGACAAGAGCTATATCCGTGCCTAAATTCTTGGTCACTCTTTTATGCTTTTTCGGTCTTTTTTCACGCCCCAGGTGCCCTTTTCCTTCTCGGGTACACTTTTCTCTATTTTTTTGGGTCGTAGCCAAGATCTTTGACCCTCGGAAAAAATCGAATGACACCCCTTTAGAATATGCTTCGCATTCCACAGGGCAGGTCTGCCTGCACATATCATCCTAGGAGATTGACTCCACATGCAGTTTATTCAGATGGCAAACAGGAAAACCGCCGAAGTGAAATTCTTACGGAGTGTTGGATTTGGAAGTGATCAGTTCCTCATACAAGGTCTCATACTCCTTTATGACAGGTTTCCATCGGAAACGCTCTGCTGCGCTGGCTGCTTCCCGCCCGATTTTCAGGCGCAACTCATGGTCTTCGTAAAGTCTTATCGTTTTTTTAGCCAAATCCAGTGCGTTGTTCTCCTCGAAGATAAG
This sequence comes from uncultured Pirellulales bacterium, assembly GCA_964530105.1. GTDB lineage: Bacteria > Planctomycetota > Phycisphaerae > Sedimentisphaerales > Anaerobacaceae > JAFGPJ01. The sequence goes on from CAZHBL010000559.1 coordinate 2,363, forward strand.
ACCATTTTCTCCATCAATGATATTGTTGCGAACGCCTGGGGCATTGTTGCATACACAAGGAAGGCCGAAGCACATTGCTTCAAACTTCGTCAGCCCTTGGGTTTCACTCAAAGATGGCATCCAGAAAACTGAGGCGCCGGCATAGAGACGCCACAGGAGGTCCCCCGTTTCAGCGGGTACCAGACGGGTATGGGTTTTTATCCCGAGTTCCTCAACATAAGGTTTCAGGACCTGCAAACCATCTCCAACGACTACAAGCTTGATTTCAGGGTATCTTTCCTTAAACATGGCAAAAGCGCGAAGCCCGGTTTCAAAGCCTTTCACACGATGGTATCGGCCAACCATCAGGATGTAAGGCAGCTGAGGTATCGTTTCGCGCAAGTGTAGGATTTCCTCACGACTTGGAACGGACACACCATTGGGGATGACACGCGAAAGTCCTGACGAAGATCGGAACTTCATAATGGCATCAAAGCTATCCCTCCCTGGGGAGGTCCAGCATTCACAATTCCGGACTGTCCACATAATCTTACGCCTGCGCATTCTTGAGGAAGGTACATTGTGCCCAATAATCATTCTGAAGAATTGGCCATGGTCGGTTATTACTAAAGGATATCCAAGTCTAGCCTGCCCACGCAGAGCACAATATCCCGGATAATAGACCTGGTGCGCATGAACAAGGTCGAAGTCAAACTCTCGTTTGACGCGTTCCATGGCACCAATGATCGCCTTTTGATTGAGCCCGAGGGCTTCACCGAACCTATGCCCAAAAGGATACTCAGCAAAAAGATACTTTGGACCAAACCTGATCACTTCAGCACCACCATGACCGCGTCTCGGATTTTCGGCGGCCAACACCATGACTTCGTGCCCTCGCTCGGCCAGCTCATTTGAAAGATGGTGGACGGCCCATTCCATGCCCCCAATCTTCGGTAAAAAAGATTGCGTAAGTTGCAGAATTTTCATCCCCCAGCCTTCAACCAGAAACGGTACTTATCCCTCAATATTTCGTACCGCTGCTCTCCGAGAATCTGCTTCAACCGGAAACACAAGTGGGGATAGGAGAAAATACAAAACGGATTCCTCAAATAGCCTTCAAGCCACAAAATTCTGGCTCTTTTCTTCTCTCCTGCATCCCACTGCCGAATCCCCTCTAGCATGAGCTTTCGGCCATGAAGCAGTGCCAGTAATAGTCTCATTTTCCATTTCTCAAAACCGCCTTTTCCGACCCAGTATCTCCTGGTAACCTCAATTTTTTCCATAGCAAAAGGAAAATTCCCCTTGCCGCTTTTGGACTGCCCGTGTAGACGGAAGGCAGCTGTATATTCATCAAAATACAGGAATGGGACATCATCCTTAATTCTCAGCCAGAATTCATAGTCCATGGTATAGTGAAGGTCGATTCTATAGGGGCCGTAGTTGTCCCATAGAGATTTCTTAAAAAAGGTCCCGGGCTGGGGCAGGCCAACACCCCTCCGCCACCAATGATAAAAC
>CAZHBL010000560.1:0-3832 GCA_964530105.1 uncultured Pirellulales bacterium
TATTGACTATGCAAATGAAGATGTGTAAATCCTTTACCTGACATAATTTATACCATTCCTTCCTGAATCGCTTATCCTCCTCGGAATCCATTTCAAATCTGAAGATATTTTATCTGCAATCAAATAATTATTCAATATAAAGGACGCAGCCCAGGATGAAAAATAATTAATTATTCTGAAATCTGCATTCGTTACCTCAAAAAGCAGGTTTTTGATCGGCTTATTAAAAAAATTTGAAATCTTTTTAAAAATAAACTTGAACATTCTGCCGATTTATCTATAATATAACTATCTCGATTGATTAAGTCGAGATGATTTTACAAACGAAATATTGAGAAACAGAATAAAATGTTAGGATCTGAGAGACTTTCACATAAATGCAGATATGCCTTGAGGGCACTTTTTGAGCTAACTATGCGTGACAAGACCGAGCCTGTAAAAATACAGAATATCGCATCGGCTCAGGGAATACCGCCGCGTTTTCTTGAGGTAATCTTAGCCGAGCTAAAGCATGGAGGCTTCGTGGAATCACGTAGGGGAAGCGATGGAGGATATTTTCTGGCGCGCCCGGCTCACAATCTGACCGTCGGCGAGGTTCTTGCATTTATGCGAAAAGGGTCCTCTAACAGGAGTCGGCCGGGTAAAAGTAAGGCCGATCTATTTGGTGACTATGCGTTATCGGAAATGCTCAAGAAGGTAACCGATGCTATTTCAATGGTTTATGACCAGACCACTTTTGCCGACCTGGCTGAACGTGAACTGGCAATAAGAAATGAGCAGGTGCCTAATTACATAATATGAAATTTTTTTAAGACCATTACATACTAATCCGATAGGAATAGTTATTTAAGGATTAAGCGAGCGTGGAAACACATTATAGAAGCATAATCAAGGCATTAAGCTGGCGGGCATTCGCGACCATCATTACCTGTTTAGTGGCCTTAGGCCTTACAGGAAGTCTTGAACTTGCGGCACAAATCGGAATTATTGATACATCAGTAAAAATTGGAGTGTTTTATTTTCATGAACGTTTATGGAACAGGCTGGATTTCGGAAAGCAGAAACCACCTGAGTATGAGATTTAGGTTTTTAATAAAATGAAAGGAAATTTGAACAATGCTGAAAGAACTGGTAAAAGAAGATGTGGCTGAGCTGGTAACGGGGCTGAATTATGCCCAGAAAGTCAAGCGTTCGCTGGAGCTGATCGAGCTTGCCTATGAAGAGCACGGCAACCAATTAGTTGTTGCAAACAGCCTCGGCAAGGATTCGGTGGCTGTCTGGCACCTCGCCAAGAGAGTAAATCCTAAAATCCGCGGCTTTATCGTAACGACACGGTTCAAGCCGCCGGAGACCGTTGTATTCATGAACGAGCAGGTTGCACAATATCCGGAGTTGAAAGTTTTCCGGAATGATGAAGTGATACCGGACAAACTCCATGCTACCGAACCGGACCGCTGCTGTGATATTCTCAAAGTCGAACCGACAAGGCGAGCTATCGAGGAGATGAACGTCTCCTGCTGGGTGACCGGCCTTCGATGCACCGAGGGACGTACACGCAGTGATTTTAAGGAGGTCGAGCAGCGTGATCCCGGCCTGGTAAAACTCAATCCGATACTGATCTGGTACGAGCGCGAGGTATGGCAGTATCTGGCGTTAAATCATGTGCCGGTTAACCCGCTCTACGCCGAAGGATACAGGTCATTGGGCTGCGCGCCGTGCACGAAGATTTCCATCGGCGCCGATGAAAGGGCCGGCCGCTGGATCGGGACAAGCAAGTGCGGCGGCGAATGCGGCATTCATACCCGTCCATTGAAGTTATCAGCTCAGGCAAGGTAGAGATATGGCCGAACAAAAGCAATTTGAATCCGGCAAAGCGGTGGCTGGCAAACAGGTGCCGGCCAACCGATTACTTGGCGTATATCCACAAAAACAGGATGGATTGTTTATGCAGCGAATCAGGATTCCCGGAGGTAGAATAAGCTGGCCGCAATGGCGTAAGATTGCCGAGCTTGCAATCAAATATACACCGGGTGTACCACTGCACCTGACAACGAGGCAGGACATCGAGCTTCACAATGTCACTCACAAGTCGATCCCTGCCGTACATGAAGGTCTCGCCGAAGCGGCCTTGATGATATTCGGAGCCGGCGGAGATTCGGTCAGAAATGTGACCGTCTGTGCCGGCTGCGATTTATGTGAGGATGCTTTCGATTTACTGCCCCTGGCCCGGCTTGTCCAGTCGCACCTGGAGCAACAGCCCGTGATTTTCAATCTGGGGCGCAAGTTCAAGATAAGCTTTTCCGGCTGCGGACAAGCCTGTACCAGGCCGTGGGTAAGTGATCTGGGATTTATCGCACAGCCCGATGGGCTCTTTACCGTAATCGGCGCCGGCTCGCTCGGAGCAAAACCGGCCCTGGGCATCAGTTTTTATGAAGATTTCCCGGCCGGGGACATCCTGCCGTTCTGTGTTGTGGCGCTGGAATTCTTCGAACAATCGGGCGAGCGGCAAAACAGACACCGAGCGCGATTTCGTCACGTTAGAGAAAGGTTGGGCGACAAGGCTTTTCTTGCCGAACTCGACTATCGACTCAAACAAGCTAAAGCCCAGCAATCATGGCCCGACATCATTCCGGCAGCAACTCAGGGACATCTAAAATTATTGCAAAGATTGCAGCTACCCAACGGCAATATCAGCCCACGGGAAGCCCTCGACCTGGCCGACGCCGCCGAGCCCAAAAGGGTGGCGCTGCGAATTAATCTCGAACACGGAATTGAACTATACGGCTCAAAAGAATTCGAACTGCCGGACAGTCTTGCTCAGCTTGCGAATAATCCCATCATCATCGCTTGTCCCGGCTCGACAACGTGCCCGCGGGGATTGGCGAACTGCTGGCTTGCAGCGGACAGAATCAGGAAAAAGCTCACAAACCGCCAGACAAAACAACTGCAAATCTGCATCTCCGGCTGTCCCAACAACTGCGCGCAAAGTGCAGTGGCGGACATCGGCCTGGTAGGAATGACAAGAAAACTAAATGGAACACCAACTGAGCACTTCCGCTTGTTTACAGGTGGAGGCAACGGCAAAAATGAAAAGCTTGCCGAGTCGTCATCCATCATACCGGCACAGGATGTGGGTGATACAATCGAATATCTCTTGAAAAAGTTCGACTGACCCAATTCATTCACCAAGCTTCGCGGCAAAAAATTCCTTGTCAAGAATTCTTAAGCATGTTATAAGGTAGTCTGAAAAATTTGGATAGGCCAGGGGAGCGGATGGCTGGCTTTGGCCTGAAGCTGAGAAATGACCCTACGAACCTGCTCGGGATAATGCCCGCGAAGGAAGGCATAAAGAAGGAAAAAGGTAAAAGTTAAAAAGGCAAAAAGAATAAGCCGTAATGCGATTTTTTTACTTTTAACATTTTACTTTTTACTTATCGAGCACTCTTTTGCAGGGGTGCTTTTTGTTTTAGGTTGAAGAATGATATTTCAGATAGGCTGAGAGCTCATCACAAATGAAAGGGAACGAAATTGATAGAGATAGAAATTTCCAGGGCCATCACGCAGGAGTATAACCGCAAGCTCACCGAGCATCTTGAAAACGACGTTGTTATCGTCGGCGCCGGGCCGGCGGGCCTGACTGCGGGATACTACCTTGCCAAAGCCGGATACAAAACCGCCCTGCTCGAAAGAAAGCTCTCGATCGGCGGCGGAATCTGGGGCGGTGCCGCAGGCTATAACGTCGTCGTCACCCAGAGCCGCGAGATCCCGGATGAGTTCGAGATGACATCGAAGAAGCAGAAGGGCCTGTACATATACGACTCGATCGAATTCG
>CAZHBL010000561.1:0-3825 GCA_964530105.1 uncultured Pirellulales bacterium
GCTTATCAACTCTGACCTCTGTCAAAAATCACTCATTTTGCGGAAGTCTTATTGAATACTTAATTATTTTAGCACAGCATATAATATGGATTGCTTGTGTTTCACGAATCTGCTTAATTATTAACCGGCAATTCCGTTCCGTCAAGTTTCTTTGTTCTGAGCGGCGGCTTTTTCGCCGGAGCCATGTAAATACATCTTGATTCGCCTGCTCTTTTGAGGTAGCCTTAATCGTCAATATAATATCGTGCGACAAACGACAAGAACGATTTCTTGATGATAAAGTATTGATCTTAACTTCAAAAAGGGAGACAAATGATGTCTGAAACAGGTACAGCGATGATTGGCGCCGGGTTCATCGGACCGGTCCATGTGGAAGCTCTGCAGCGGGCGGGAGTCAAAGTAACCGGCATCCTCGGCGTCTCTGACGAAGAGTCACGGCAAGCAGCAAAGAATCTGCGCCTGCCGAAGGCTTACAGTAACCTCGAAGAGATACTATCCGACGAGAAGGTACATGCCGTTCACGTGGCAACGCCCAACCGTCTGCACTTTGAAATTGCAAAACGTGCCCTTCTGGCGGGAAAGCACGTAATGTGCGAAAAGCCGTTAGCTATGAACTCGGTCGAATCGGCTGAGCTGGTCCGCCTGGCCGGTCAAAGTGGGCTGGCGGCAGGGGTCAATTATAACATCCGGTTCTATCCATTATGCCTTCAGGCGGCTGAGATGGTGCGGGCAGACAGTGTGGGAGATATCTACTCGGTGTGCGGCAGTTACGTTCAGGACTGGCTTTTCTGCCCTACCGACTACAACTGGCGCGTTCTGGCCGAGGAAGGCGGCGAGCTGCGCGCGATCGCCGATATCGGAACTCACTGGCTTGACCTGGTGCATAATATCACAGGTCTTGAAGTTGAGGCCGTCTGCGCTGATCTCAAGACGGTCCATCCCGTCCGCCGTCGTCCGACCGGTGAAGTCCAGACCTTCAAGGCGAAGGAGGAATCAAAGGTCGTTGAGACCGAGCCTGTGAAAATAACGACCGAAGACCAGGGCTGTGTAATGATTCGTTTCGAAAGCGGCGGACAAGGATGCCTTTGGGTTTCGCAGGTGACGGCCGGGCGTAAGAATAATTTGCGCTATGAGATCGCCGGCTCGAAATGCTCGTTGTCATGGTGCAGCGAAGAGCCCAACAGCATTTGGATTGGCCATCGTGAAAAGGCAAACGAGGTTCTTATGCGTGATCCTGCGCTTGTTTCGGCGACGGCGAGGAACTTTATCAGCTATCCGGGCGGGCATAACGAAGGATTCGGCGACACGTTCAAGCAGTGCTTCCGCGCATTTTACAGCTATATCGACGCCGGAGATTTCTCTGCGCCGCCCCCCTTTGCGACGTTTGTCGATGGTCACCGTGAGATTGTGCTTTGTGAAGCGATTCTTACCAGCCACCGCGAAAGCCGATGGGTCGAATTGAAAGGAGGTTCCAAATGAAACTTGGTTTTGTAAGTGCTATTTTACCCGATCTTTCACTTGAGGAGGTTGTCCGGTACGCCTCGGAGGAAGGCTTTTCATGCGTGGAGCTGATGTGCTGGCCGAAGGGAAGGGCCGAACGGCGTTATGCAGGCATCACACATATTGATGCAGCCAAGTTCGGTAAGGCTGATGCACAAAAGGTCAACGAGCTGCTGAATTCCACAGGCGTTCAAATCAGCGGCCTCGGGTATTACCCTAATCTTCTCACGCCGGATCCGAAAGAAGCGAAAGTGTACACCGACCATCTCAAGAAGGTTATCACCGCGGCCCGCCTGCTGGGCGTCAATCTGGTCAATACATTCATCGGCCGGGACTGGACAAAATCGGTGGATGATAACTGGCCCCGGTTCAGGAAGGTCTGGAAGCCGCTGGTTAAATTTGCCGAGGACCGGGACGTGCGAATCGCCATCGAGAACTGCCCCATGTTCTTTACGAAGGACGAATGGCCCGGCGGCAAGAACCTGGCGCACAGTCCCGCAGTGTGGCAGCGCATGTTCGAGGAGATTCCCGGCAAGAACTTCGGGCTGAACTACGACCCGTCACATTTGGTCTGGCAACACATCGACTATATCAGGCCGCTCCGGGAATTCTGCGACCGGATTTTCCACGTGCACGCCAAGGATGCACGCATAGACAAAGACAGGCTTGACAGAGTCGGGATTCTCGCAACCCCGCTGGAGTATCACAGCCCCAAACTGCCGGGGCTCGGTGACGTTGACTGGGGACAGTTCCTGTCCGTGTTGAGCGATACGGGCTACGACGGTCCGGTCTGTATCGAGGTTGAGGACCGCGCTTATGAAGGGACTCTGCAGAGACGCAAGGCGGCGCTGAGACAGAGCGGGCGTTTTCTGAGCCAGTATCTCCCGGGATTATAAAAAAAACATAAATCGAGAGCGATTAAGCAAAATTATTTTGAGAGAGTATTATGGATTATACGTATGAAGATGTCGCCAAGATGATTGATCATTCGTTGCTCAGCCCTATATTGACCGACCGGCAGCTCGAACTGGGTTGTCAGGTTGCAGTGGACTATAACGTGGCCAGCGTCTGCATTATGCCCTACTACCTGCGGCGCTGTGCCGAGATTCTCAAGGGCAGCACGGTCAGGGCCGGTACGACCATCGGTTTCCCGCATGGAGGCCATACTACAGCGGTCAAGCTCGCCGAAGCAAAACAGGCGCTTGATGACGGCGGCGAAGAGCTGGACATGGTGGTCAATATAAGCAAAGTCCTCAGCGGCGACTGGGATTATGTCCGGGCTGAGATTAAGGCCGTCGTCGATTTGACCCATGCGCGGAATCAGAAGGTGAAGGTCATTTTCGAGAACTGCTTTCTGGATGACCGGCATAAAATCAAACTGTGCGAGATATGCGGTGAATCAGGGGCGGACTGGGTGAAAACATCAACAGGCTACGGTTCGGGCGGTGCGACAATCGAGGACCTCAAATTGATGCGAAAACACTCGCCTAAGCACGTTCAGGTGAAAGCTGCCGGCGGTATTCGTGACCTGGACGCCCTGCTTGAGGTGCGCGCTGTTGGTATAACGCGAGTTGGTGCCACCCGAACTATAGACATTCTCGAAGCGTGTAAGCTCAGACTTGGGATATCATAATGCACTTGCTGTTATTTGCAAACAACAAAGTATAAGCGTGGACTGTGTTCTATAGATTCCTGTTCCCTCCTTATATCGCGGCTAAATTTTCTGCCTTGATACAATAATAAGCCCTGTTTTGGTCCTAAAACTCTCATATTTAATGCTCAGCAGGATGACAAATCAGTGAAATTTTCGATGAATCTTAAATACCGGCCAGACTCGGCATGAAAAGTCTTGACTTTTAGTTGTGAAAATGTTATCCTATTATCGGCCGAAGGTGTGACGAAAAGCCGCAATAGCGGCATATCGAGGTCTTCTCCGATAACACATCAAGCGAAATGGCTGGGAACGCCGGTTATAGTTTTGCCGGTAAATCATTGTTATGAAGATCGGAACGTGTTAAAGCAAGGAATGCAATGGTTTTATTGATTTTTTTCTACAGGTAAAAGTCACCTAATATAACGGGAGCTGTTTTTAGATATAGGCGAACCATAGCAGAGAATACAACAAGAATGTTTTTTAGAGGAGATGTAAGTCGAAAAAGTCGATACTTATGTATTCCATAACGTAGCAATAATACATTACTTGTTGGTTTGACTTATCCCTTAATGGGCTTGTCTGTCATAGGGATATATGGAGGAGCCTGTTAAGTCGGTCCGTGAAGCGAGTTAACGGGAGAAATATGAGAACAATAGTGATAACGAATCAAA
>CAZHBL010000562.1:0-3821 GCA_964530105.1 uncultured Pirellulales bacterium
AAACGCCGGAGCAGCTCTTCGACCGCACGCAATTCCAGCGGTTCGGTCCGTTTCAATAACAGCGACATCGCATCGCTCAAATGCCCGCCCTGTTCCATTTGCGAGAGCATCGCACCTCTCGTGTCCTTGTTCTGCATGATTTCAAATGAAGTTCGCAGCGAGCCGTCCTGATCCTTTATCAGCAACGCGCGCAACGATGATATGTACGACCCCGGAGCATCGGTATTGAATCCTGGCGGCATGATCGATGAGAAAGCATTCGCCTTACTGTCGAACATGTGCCGTACCATCTCGGTGATGTTGACTTCGGACCAGTTAATCTGCCATTGTTGAAATTCGGGCAGTGCCGCTCGAATCGCGTTTGCCGCCGACCCCACAGGATGATTCGGATCACGCGCCCTTTCGGAAGCCGAGTAAATACGAGCGAGCCCTTCGCCCAGCTTACGCTCTTTCTCAGGCTCCATAGGCAATTTTTTCAGCTTTTTAGCCCAGTGTTTCTGCATGACCTTTCGCAGCATCTCGTTGGGCACAGGCCGCAGACTCAAAGCCTGACGGAACGCCTGGAAGAATGTCTCTGACTGGATGCCATCTTTCGAAGCGTCTTTAAGCTGCTGGAGAATTTGTTCCCGTTTTGCATTCATCGGTTTTGCACCTTTGAGGATTTGCCCGGCGGCGTCCCGAAGCTGCTTCCGGCCGTCATGCAAACGACGCTTGAGCGTGCCTTCCGGAACATCCAGAAAGCCGGCCGCTTCTTTGAGGCTGTAACCTTCGAAATAGAACAAAACCACCGCCTCGCGCAAGTTCTCGGAAAGATGCCCCACCGCTTCATGAATCAAGGCAACAAGTTCCTGCTGCTCCAGATTTACTCCCGGCGGCGAGGTTTCAGCATCGGGCAGTGTTTGAAGCTCGATACCGTTTTCCTTCGATGTTTTCGCCTTTTGCCGCCGGGCCGTACGGACCACAATCGTGCGCAGCCAGGGGCCGAATCGCTGCCCATCTTTCAAGTCCGGCAGGCTCTCAATCGCGGCATAAAATGCTTCGGATGCCGCATCCTCGGCCAGGGCAAAATCCCCCGTAACACCATAAGCCGCCGCCCTGGCCGCCCGCCAATAAAGGCGAAAAAGTTCAGCAATAGCAGCAGGCTCCCCCTGCCCGGCTCGCTGGACCCAATCTTGTTCGGTGTTTTCTTTCATACTATCTATTATGTGTCCTGTTATTGATGCAAGGTTCGGTTTTTTTGTATCTGTCACGATTTGCCTAATCGCCTGACAGCGTCTATATCTTCCCAATATCGCGCCAACGCATCAGAACCTTTTTGTGTAAGCTGGTAGCTGGTATTCCGGACTTTGCCTTTGAAGGACCTTTTGACTTTTAGATAGCCTGCAGATTCAAGTTTCTCCATATGCCTGTTCAAGTTTCCTCTTGTCAAGTCAAGAGTTGTCACCAGAAAGGTAAAATCAGCTTCTTCAAGTCCGGCGAGAATCATCATGATCCTCAATCTTGCCGGCTCATGGATAATCTTGTCAATCTCCATTAGCCGTGTCTCCTTCAAGATGCGTGAGTCCTTTTAGCTTTTTCAATGCGTACCGGCTGTAGAGGTGGCCGATTATGAAAGTCAGGTAACCATATCCGAGCATAGGCAGGGACATATTGAGAACAGCACCAAAACTCGACTTGAAAAAAATCGGAACTCCGGCAAGAATCAAAATAGCATGAATAGCGTAAAGTGTCGGATTAAGCAGAAAGATAGGCCCTGTCCTTGGGCTTCGCCAGAAATACCAACCAAGAACCATATATGGAACACAATACAACGCAGAAATAGGCTGTACGTATTTAACTGGAATATAATTTACCATGCCCAAATACATAGTACCTAAGAATAGAGTTCCCCATACAATTGTTACTGTAATCTCTAACCATTTCTTTTTCTTTGTTGCTTCGGGTATCGGCATTGAAGCGGTTCCTTCACGGCTGTATATCCTGTGATCTATTATTTGGTCTAACAAACCTTTGTTTTTACCCCCAAACTTTGCATACATGAAAATACAAAATTTCACTATTGCAGCCAATACGGCGGCTAAAACAGCAATACCGACACAACCTAAGATAATATTTCCTTTCCTAAATCCTGCGAATGCTAAAGCCAACAGAAATCCAACAAGAGCTGCAATGCACATGCTGAAAAGCCCCAGCATTACCATAAGCGCGAGAATAGTCAGCGTTCGATTTTGTGTGTACCTGCGTGTCCATTTGGGGATCTCTTTGAGCTTTTCCATACCCTGATTCTGTGATTTATTATTTTGTTTACTTCTCATTAGAGTTCTCCTGTAAATGTGCTGCTGTTTTTAGCTTTTTCAATGCGTAGCGGCTGTAGAGATGGCCCAGCAAGCCACATAGAATTCCATATCCTGCTATCGGTATAAGCATATTTAGCGCTGTCCAGGACTTGTGAAATAGAATGGGCACGCCTGCAACAATCAGGATGGCGTGTAAAGCGTAAAGGGTCGGCCATAGCAGAGATAATGGCCCAACAACTGGCCTTTGCCAGATTGTCAGAAACACAAGGAACGGAACAACATAGAGTGCTGAAACAGGCTGCATATATTCAATTGGAATATAACCGCGCGTTCCCAGTTGCACCGACCCTACAACACAACAGGCGAACACTAACGCTACAACCAGGCCCAGCCACTTATGTTTTTTCGTTCTGATTTGAGGGGCAAGCGTTACAACTCCTTCTTTACCGTATAATCGCCGGCTGATTCGCTCAATTAGTCTGCCACCCCACTTTGGAACGCAGAAAAAAAATAAAGACACCATTGTGACAGCAAGCACAGAATTACAAATCCAGAACAAAACCAAGTTTCCTGACCTATAAGCCTTACCTCCAAAATATGAAGGGATTGCAATGCCCGCAAACAGGCATAAATTGATCACGAGGGCAATCAGAACAGGGAAGGTTCGGTTTTGTGCATACTTGTGTGTCCATTTCGGAATTTCTTTGAGTTTTTCCGAATTTTGATGATGTGATTTATTATTTTGTTTACTGTTCATTAGTATTCTCCTGAAAATGTGCTGCTGTTTTTAGCTTTTTTAATGCGTATCGGCTGTACAAATGACCTATCATATAAGTCAAAAGAGTGTATATGAGCGGAAGAAGCATATTCAATGGGACAGCAAAAATTCCTGTGAAAAAAATCGGTACGCCCGCAAGGATCAATATAGCATGAATAGCATAAAGTATCGGGAAGATCAAAAGTACAGGGCCGAGTCGTGGCCACAGCACGTAGTATTGATAAACACCAAATGGAACGACAAACAATGCCATGAAAGGCAGAAGATATTTGACTGGAATGTAACCTGTCATGCCCAATTCCATACTGCCTATGAGGCAAACCATGTATACAATTCCAACAACAATATCCAGGCGTTTGGCTTTCTTCGATAATTTCGGCTGGGGCATTGATGCAGCTCCTTCTTTGCCGTATATCCAGCGATCTATTATTTGGTCCAACAAACCTTTGTTTTTGCCGCCGAACTTTGCAAAAATGAAAATATAAAATTTCACTATGGCAGCTAACACGGCAACTAAAACAGCAGTACCGACACATCCTAAGACAATATTCCCTTTCCGGAACCCTGCTACTGCCAAAGCCAACGGAAACCCAACAAGAAATGCGACCAACATGCCGAAAAGCGCTGTCATTACAATAAGCACGAGAATAGTCAGCGTTCGATTTTGTGCATACTTGCGCGTCCATTTTGGAATTTCTTTGAGTTTTTTTGCATCCAGCGGAACTTGATTTTGTTGTGTCTTCATA
>CAZHBL010000563.1:0-3812 GCA_964530105.1 uncultured Pirellulales bacterium
TGAAATTTGCTGCGTTGGCCAATGAGGCCTTCTTGGCAGGTCTTGTTCACGATGCGGGAAAACTCATCTTGGATCCATACATTCTAGAGAGAAAAGAGGAGTTTTCGGAATATCTAATGGATGACGAACAGACCTTCCTCAGTGCCGAAAAAAAGCTCTTCGGCTTTGATCATGCCGAGATTGGCGCCAAGGTTTGTCAAAAATGGAATCTTCCAAGATCAACATGTATTGCTATTGATTATCACCATGATCCTTCCCGGTCACTGGGGAACAAACTAGCATACGTTGTTCATGTAGCAGATCAGATTGCGAAATGCAGCGATACGGGTACCGAAGGCAGGACATGTGAATTTGATGACGACTCGATTGAAATACTGAGCATTGAAAAAAACGATGTCGAGCTGATTGTCGGTAAGGTGGCGAAGTGTGTAGATGACATCGTAGAAGCAGTAGAGTCATAGGGCAGATGAAAATGGGTTGTTTCACGAAAACATATTCCTAAATAACAGCTTATTTGGGTTTAGTCTTTTCGTATTTCTCTGAAAATCTGTATTTTGAAAAATGTATAAATGGATATTTAAATGTTGGGATAACCAGAGAAATCCTATCCGGCCTAAGTAAGGAGGTTTACGAATGACAGATCCGGGCAACCATCTTCATAAACGACTTCGCGCTCTATCTGAAAATGTCTGGTGGGCATGGCATCCAGAGGTCATGAGCCTTTACACTGACTTGGACCCACATCTTTGGCGTCAGGTGGACCATAACCCTATTGCCTTTCTGAATCAGATGACACCGGAAGAAGTGGAAGAACGAGCCTCTGAGCTAGTGCTCCATAGTCGAATCAATCACGCCTTCCGGCGGCTGAATGAGTATGTTGAAAAGGGAAATACATGGGGAGCCATCCACTGCAGCAATCTGAGCAACCGGCCCGTCATTTATTTTTCCGCCGAGTTTGGTCTACATGAATCGCTTCCCATTTACTCCGGAGGCTTAGGTATCCTAGCGGGCGATCATCTGAAAAGTGCATCTGATCTTGGGATTCCGTTGATAGGAATTGGGCTTCTTTACCGCCAAGGATATTTCAGCCAGCGCCTGAACAAGGAGGGTTGGCAGGAAGAAGATTACGTCAACCTCGATACCAAAACGCTGCCCCTGCAGGCAGTCACAGACGCCAATGGACAGCATCTGGTTGTACGAGTTGATACTCGGAGCGGCTTTCTCCAATCCAGGGTTTGGAAACTGCAGGTGGGCCGAGTTCATCTCATGTTGCTGGATTCCAACGTAGAGGGAAACTCAACCGAAGATCGTGAATTGACTTCCCGTCTTTACGGCGGCGATGATAGGTTACGCATTCGACAGGAGCTGTTGTTAGGGATAGGTGGTGCGCGCATCCTACAAGCACTGAATATTACACCTGGAGTGCTGCATTTAAATGAAGGGCATAGCGCCTTTGCCATCCTCGAAGAAATCCGGAGGGTTATGGAGTACGACCAGATCCCATTTAACCGCGCTCGCCGTCGCGTGTCTCTGTACACTGTATTTACAACGCATACTGCTGTTTCGGCTGGCCACGACCGATTCCCCCCGGATCTTGTCGAAGAGCATCTAAGCATATTCCGAGAAAAATTGGGGCTCTCCCACAATGAGTTCATGGCCTTAGGGCGCGTCAATACAGGAGACAGGTCGGAAACCTTCTGCATGACAGTTTTGGCTTTAAAGAATTCACGCCATGCAAACGGCGTATCAGCGATTCATGCAGATGTCAGTCGTCGGATGTGGCACTCACTTTGGCCGGAGCGTCGCGAGGTAGAAGTTCCTATCGGTCACATTACTAATGGCGTGCACGTTCTGTCATGGCTAGCGCCCCAAATGAACCAGTTGTTCCAGACACGTCTGGCGCAAGATTGGCCCACCAGGATGGTGCACCCAGATGTCTGGGAAAAAATAGCCGACATTGATGATGGAGAGTTGTGGGAGACGCACCAAAGTTTGAAGATGCGTCTTATTCACTTCGTCCGCCGCCGCTTGTTATTGCAGGCAGAACGTCTGGGCGATCGCGAGACAATCAAACAAATCGAGAAGATTCTTGACCTGGATGTTCTCACAATTGGTAGCGCCCGCAGGTTTGCAACTTATAAAAGAGGAGACCTGATTTTTTTTCAGCCTGAGCGTCTGGCCAAATTGGTTGAAGACGCTAGCCGACCGGTCCAGATAATTTTTGCTGGGAAGGCACACCCTCGGGATGTTGAGGGCAAGCGGATCATACAGCGGATCTCAGAATGCAGTCTTGACACTGCCTATAGGAGACGAATCGTTTTTGTTGAAAACTACGATTACAATGTTGGCCGCCACCTTGTGCAAGGAGTGGATGTGTGGTTGAATAATCCCCGACGACCGTTAGAAGCTTGCGGCACCAGCGGTGAAAAAGTAGTCTTTAACGGAGGCCTGAATCTTTCAGTTCTTGATGGTTGGTGGAATGAAGCATATGATGGTAAGAACGGTTTCGCCATTGGTCATGGCGGAATGCACAACGATCCAAACATACAATACCAACGGGATGCCGAATATCTCTATGCGACCCTCGAAAAAGAAGTGATTCCGCTCTATTATGAGAGGGATGGAAGCGGAATTCCTCATCACTGGGTTAAGAGGATGAAGAAAGCGTTCCAGAGTCTCGGTTGGCGTTTCAACGCAGACCGCATGGTCAAAGACTATGCTGAACGTTTTTATCTGCCAGCAGCAAGCGCCACATCATCCGAAATAGTTTAGTTTTTTTGTGCCAATTGTGCATATACTCAAATAGGCATTTGGGGAGACCACTTTGTAGTATGAATTGAGGATCATCAAAAGACTATCGTAAAAGCTTAGTGGAGCTGATTCGAAAGATTTATGGGGTGGACCTCCCGCCTTATCCAAAATCCAAGGCAAGGTGGCAAGGTTAGTCGGCCCCGCCTTTTTACCTAAAATATCCGATCGATGCTGCTTATCAAGTACCTCCAGTTTAAGGCTAAGTTCGGATGGTCCCTATCGAATCTGGTCGCATTTCTCCGATGGAATCTCTTTACCTATCGCAATTTGTGGGAATGGATAGACAGTGCGTTCGATACATTGCCCATCGAGCCAGGGCCTGTCCAATATCCACTGCCTTGGCGTGGTCTTGGACAGCATCTGGCGACAGCAAAAATATGAAAGACAACCCTAACACCAAAAAACCCAATCCATGGTTCTATGTGACTGATTTTCTTATTATGACTAGTCCCAGTCATGATTATTTTGGACAGCAGTAATACTGGGAGGAGGATCATGAACAAATCGGACCTCATAGAGGCGCTCGCAAAGGAAACCGGGCTCTCAAAGACCAAAGGCGAACAGGTTGCCGAGCTTTTCTTCGATCAGATGGCCGAAGCTCTTGCAAGGGATGATCGCATAGAGATCCGGGGCTTTTGCAGCATTTTTGTTAAGGAGTATAAGGGCTACACGGGCCGAAATCCCAAGAGCGGCGAACACACCCAAGTGCTACCCAAGAAACTACCCTTCTTCAAGTGTGGCAAGGAACTGAAAGAAAGGGTTGATTATAGATAGCTGAACAACCAAACACGGAGGAAAGCGATTATGGCGACAAAGAAGAAAGCACCAGCAAAGAAAGCCACGGCAAAGAAGGCTCCAGCAAAGAAGAAAGCTGCGCCGAAAAAGAAAGTGACTGCAAAAAAGTCTGCTCCGAAGAAAAAGGCCGCCCCAACCGCTACTGATCAGGTTCTCAAGATCATCACCAGGTCCAAGAAAGGTGTTGATGTACCCACCCTGATCAA
>CAZHBL010000564.1:0-3784 GCA_964530105.1 uncultured Pirellulales bacterium
TGGAGGCGGTGCGCAAGCGGCCTGATATGTATATCGGCGACCGCAGCAGCGCAGGACTGCATCATCTGGTCTATGAGGTGCTGGACAACTCCATCGACGAGGCATTGGCAGGGGCCTGTAATAACATCAGCGTGCGGATCCACCCCGACGGAAGCTGTTCCGTCGAGGATAACGGACGAGGTATCCCGGTCGAGATGCATAAGGACGCGAAGGTCAGCGCCTTGGAGGTCGTGCTCACGAAGCTGCACGCCGGGGGCAAGTTTGACAGCGACAGTTACAAGGTGGCCGGCGGACTGCACGGCGTCGGCGTCAGTGTGGTTAACGCCCTGAGCGAGTGGCTCGAAGCCGACGTCTATCGCGATGGCAAGCAATATCATTTCGAGTGCGCAAGAGGAGTGGTCAAGAGTAGTGTTAAAGAAATAGGCGAGACCTCTAAACGCGGCACAAAAATAACCTTTAAGCCCGATGAAGAAATATTCGGCGATACCGAATTTGCGTACGATACGCTGCTCAAAAGAATCCGGGAATTGGCGTATCTTAACGGTGGACTGAAGATTTCATTCAAAGACGACAGAAACAATAAGAAAGAAGTGTTCGAATTCGCCGATGGGATCAAAGCATTCGTCAAACATCTAAACGAAGGCAAAGAAACGCTTCATAAAGATGTTATCTATTTGGCAAGGGAAGATACCGAGGCGATGCTGAGCTGTGAAGTGGCGATGCAGTACAACGACGGTTATACCGAAAACGTGCTGGTCTTTGCCAACAACATCCGCAATATCGATGGCGGCACGCACCTGTCGGGCTTTCGTACTGCGATGACGCGAACGATGAATTATTATGCCAGGAGCAATAACCTGCTGAAGAACGGTCAGGGTACGACCGGTGACGATTTGCGTGAGGGCTTGACGGCGGTAGTGGCGGTAAAGCTTGCCGACCCGCACTTTGAGGCCCAGACGAAAGTCCGGCTTACCAATCCGGAAGTAGGCAGTTTTGTCGAGACCACTGTTAACGAACAGTTGGGTCTCTATCTGGAAGAGCATCCACCCGAGGCGAAGCGGATTTTGAACAAAGCCATCCAGGCCGCCGCAGCCAGAGAGGCCGCCAGGAAGGCCCGCGAACTGACCAGGCGAAAAGGAGCGTTGAGCACTGCCAACCTGCCAGGCAAGCTGTGGGATTGTGCGAGTAAGGAAAAGACAACCACAGAGGTCTTTATCGTAGAAGGTGACTCGGCCGGCGGCTCGGCAAAGGCCGGACGGGATAGAAACATCCAGGCAATCCTGCCGCTAAAGGGAAAAATCCTTAACGTGGAAAAAGCGCGGCTGGAAAAGATGCTGGCACACGATGAGATTCGGACCATTATCAGCGCGTTGGGAACCGGCATCGGCACTGACGAGTTCGATTTGGGCAAGTGCAGATACGGCAAGATAATATTGATGACGGATGCCGACATCGACGGCGCCCATATTCGAACGCTCCTGCTGACCTTTTTCTTCAGACAAATGCAGCAACTGTTTCTGGCGAATATGATTTATATTGCTCAACCGCCGCTGTACGAGGTTAAGATCAAGGGCAAAAAGAAATCCGAGTATGTTCTCAGCGAGAATCAGATGCGTAAGCAGATGATTACCCGCGGCCTGGAGGGCACAGAGCTTCTCATCAGGAACGGTGATAGCAACAAAAAGAAAAATGGCAAGGCCAAGTCCGAGACCAAAGACCAGGGCGCCGGATTTTGTATCTCCGGGAAAAAGATGGCCGAGCTTGTGAAGATACTGGCCGAGGCTGAAAGAATTATTGCCGTTTTGAGCAGGCGGGGGATTAACTTCGACGACTTTGTCACCGTCTATTATAATCCATCTAAAGGTGGACTGCCGCCCTTCCGTCTCTTCGCCGAAGGTCAGGAGGAAATCTATTACAAAAGAGAGGAATACGAAAAGAGGATCAACGAGCTAAAAGAGCGAACCAAAGCTGTTTCTGAAGGCGAAGAGGAAGAAGTCGTAGTTACCGAAGAACTCCATGAGGTCGACCGAATCAATCAGATAAACGAACAGCTCAGAGAGCGGTTGGATCTGGATTTGAAAGATTTCCTGCTGAAGCCTGAC
The DNA here is from genome assembly GCA_964530105.1 of uncultured Pirellulales bacterium. Taxonomy (GTDB): domain Bacteria; phylum Planctomycetota; class Phycisphaerae; order Sedimentisphaerales; family Anaerobacaceae; genus JAFGPJ01. Next base: position 2,103 of record CAZHBL010000564.1, read on the forward strand.
AAAGCCGTTTCGGGCGAAGCTTTGCAGACCAAGTTCCAGCTCATCAACGGGCAAGACAAGTACGACATTGCTGCGCTGGGCGATATCTGTGCCGGAATCAGGCAGATAGGCGGTAAAGGAATCGAGATAAAACGCTTTAAAGGTCTGGGTGAGATGAACGCAGATCAGTTGTGGGATACGACTATGAATCCGGAGACACGGACCCTGCTGCACGTCAGGCTCGATGATGCCGGTGAGGCCGACCGGCTCTTCAGTATCTTGATGGGCGGCGATGTGGAAAAACGCCGGAACTTCATTCAGGACCACGCCCTCGAAGTCCAGAACCTCGACGTTTAATTTCGTGCCGCAAAAATAAAAAAGGGCCTATCCCAATCGTTCGGTATAGTCCCCGAATGGATCGAAGTACTCATCTAATTTTAGCGAAAGCAGCGTTTACTCTTCCGTAGACTCTCTCGGCCGATACAGTCGAATGTCGTCAATATACATCTTTCCTGAGCCGCCGGGGATTGTCATATTGCCTTTTGTCCCCAGGCCAATCGTAATTTTGTCAATGTCTGTCAGAACGACGCCTTGATCAGCAAAAGCCGACAGTGGAATTACCCATTCTGTCCAGGTGTCAACATTCGCTGCTGCAGGATCATCGTGGACTACAATCGCAGGTGCGCCTGTGTTGTTTGACACAGCTACATAAAACGGCTCGGCATCATTGCTGAAGATGCCGATGTCCTGATGCGCCCACTGTCCGGTGACGTTACCGGTAGTCGTGACGTTGGAAAACACAGCCTGACATGTAAGAGCCGCGTTGTGAGCGGTCACCGCCAAACCTATATAGACATTTGTACCCATCTGAATGGGCTCCGACACACCAAGCTTCTGCCACGTAGAACCATTTGCTGAACTGTACGCTGCGAAGTTGCCGGCCAGGTCACGCTCGATCTTCACCCAGTATGGTGCAGTTATATCGCCGGTCGTATCGTCGGCACTGGCACCGCCCGTTTCGGGGCGTCGCTGGAAGGACACACCTGAAGCATAGCTTACAATCATCATTGCATGTTTCGAGTCCGCATCAAGCGTCTCGCGAATCATCACGCCTGCCTTGGCCCAGTTGTCTGTATCGCCGACGCTCTCGACTTTCGCTACAATAGAGCCGGCGCCAGAAAGGGTTTTGTAAACGTAGTGGAACTCGTCGTGGAAGCTTTCTCCGATGCCACTGACGTCCCAGATATCTGTGCCGGAAGCTGTCATCGTGTAAGTACCGGCCGGGCTCTCGATGAAGCTGCCGACGGATGCCGGGTAGCCTCTGAACCACAGCGACAATTCGGCAACGCCTTGCTCTGTCCAATCCGGCTGGGCAGTCAATATCAACTCTGCTTCTGAATAATTGGCGTAGCCCTGCTTATTGTTGTTGTAGACGAGCGGCATCGACTGAAGGCCGCCATTGACGATAGTCTCCTCCGTGTATGAAGAAGTACTTTCGTCGCCTACAGCCGAGCCGGTCCCGTTGCCGGTATAGGCCGGCTCATCACCATGCGCAACATAGCCAAGCCCATCTTTCCATGCCCACCATATCTGGTTGTCGTTGGCATCGTAGATCTCGAAATCGTCTATTACAAGGAAATCGCCAGTCGTAAAGCTCCAGACGTTGCCGGCCCATGGGCTATCAGGATTGACGCTGTTGACTT
>CAZHBL010000565.1:0-3766 GCA_964530105.1 uncultured Pirellulales bacterium
AAATCCGCAGGAATAAATCCATATCCAGACTGTTATGGTGCGTGATAAAAGGCTTAGCGGCAGCTCCGCCGGCGATGGTTTGCATCATCGGCGTCTCAACTTCCAGAAAACCTCTGGACGTAAGAAACTCGCGAATAGTGGCAACGATGGCGCTGCGTGTCTTGAATCGCTCCATTACTTCAGGATTGGCCCACAAATCCACGTATCGCTGCCTGTACCGCAGGTCGATGTCCGCCAGGCCGTGAAATTTCTCCGGGGGCTGCAGCAGGCATTTGCTCAAAAACACAACCTCGTCGGCCCAGATTGTGATTTCACCTGTTTTGGTCTTGCCCAACTGGCCGGCAGCCCCGATGATGTCGCCAAGATCGAGCAATTTGGCTAACTCCCACTGCTCGCTCAACAGCTTCTTGCTCAAGCCGACCTGTATGGTCCCGCTGCGGTCGCGCAACGTCATAAAAATCAGCTTGCCGATGTCTCTCAGCAGCACGATCCTTCCGGCACACTTTGCCTTTTGTGTCGTGTCGTCTTCTTTAAATCTGATCTTGGCATTTTCTGCCGGCTCGGTACCTTCGTATCTATTACCATAAGGCTCGATGCCCAACTCTTTAATCCGGGACAGTTTTTCCTGCCTTTGCCGTTCAAACTTGCCTACATCTTCTGCCTTTGACAAATCAATACACCTGTAAAAAGAAAAGTTATCGACACGAAAATCAATTAACCAGATGCGCCTGGGCGACCGTATCATCCTGAATTAATTTGCTCTGAATAATCAACAGACCGACCGCCAATTGGGGATCTGCAGCGAGAGTTTCCTCAATTGTATGTTTTTTAAAGTCGTTATTGGTGCCGTTGTGGTTGGCTTTCACCAGCACGTCATTGTTTCTCTGCACCTCTATCATTTTCTTGAGCTCATCGCTTCTCAATTCAACCTCTACGTTCGGCGCAACGCCCCAATCTTTCCTGTTCTGTTTTTCCATTTCATCTCGGCTTTCAACTCTTTGGCCGGAAGGTAGATGGTAGTACGCCATTGTATATTTCAACTGGGCGCCTCCGCCGAGATAGCCTGTTATCCCTTGTACACTGCCTTTGCCGTGAGTTCTGTTGCCTACCAGGATCGCTCTTTTGTATTTCTCGTCCGCCAATGCCCCAGCGACAATTTCAGAAGCACTTGCCGAGCTGGAATTGATTAATATGACGAGCGGATAATTCGGATGTGTTCCCTTCTTATTTGCCGTTTCGTAGATTGGCATTCTACCGAAACCGGATTGTCTTTTGACTATTACGCCTTCTTCGATGAACATGTCAACCACGGCAACAGCGCTGTCTAAGAGCCCGCCGGTATTGAATCGCAGGTCCAGAATCAATCCCTTTAAGCCCCTATCCTCAAGGTCAAACAATACTTTTTCCAGACCTGAAGCTGTTTCTGAAGAAAAACTGGTAACGCGGACAAAGCCGATCTTGTTCTTCTCGTCAATCATGTACAGCCATTTACCCGCCTGGGACCTTTGCCAGCCGCGAATTGTCGGTACAACAATTGTGTCCCTTGTTATGGTAACGTCGAACAGTTTGTCGTCGGCCTTCTTGTCGTCAATTGGACGTCTTACTTTCAATTTCACTTTAGTTCCGGCCGGGCCCTTTATTTTTTTTGCCGCACAAAAGAGGGACATGTCCTTTGTTACGATCCCGTCTACTTCTTCTATTACATCACCTGCATCAAGATTGGAATTGAATGCCGGAGTGTCGAGCAAAAGGCTCGAAACCGTCAGCATTCCTTTTTGTTTCGAAATCTCGATTCCGATACCCATAAACTCGCTGGTCATCATCTGTTCGAAATCCTGCACCTGCCTGGGCCAGATGATTACTGTATAAGGGTCAAGTGCCGAGAGACTTGCTTCTACGAATTGTGCGATAAGCACCGTTTGGGGCAATTTTATTCTTGATTCGTTCAGATCAAGGACTTTGTTAAAAACATCTAAAAACTTGTTCTTATCAAGCCGTGCGAGTCCGCCTGAGGCGGATTTGGCTTCATCCAGCAGTTCTGTTAGACCAACCGACCAGGTTGCAAGCTTCTCGGGATCCAGTGTGCCCTTTATCGCATCTAAGCTGCCTTGCACATTATTTTCTGAGTCCTCGTTAAGTCGGGATGATGTCGATATAACCTCTGCCAGCAATTTGCAGCGTTCAATAGCTTTAGTAGCCATTTCGTTGTAATTGATAATGCTGACATATTGTGAATTCAGGAAATTAATCGCCCGAATAAACAGTTCTTTCGTAACACCCTGAAAACGTTCCTGGCTGGTCTCACAGGGGCTATCCTCAAAAGCCATTGCGATAGTGGCCTTATCCAGAAGCTGCTGGGCGTAATCCGAATATCCCTCATTATTTGGATCGATTACCGTCAGCCATCCGTAACAATTTGTATATGCTTCGAGCCATTTGCCCTCAACTTCGTATTCGGTGGCTTTGTCTATGGCTTTTTGCGTCACTTTTTTTACAAACGTATCAGACAGGAGCTGCTTTTTTTGTGCTTCGTCTGCGAATTCACCGGTTTTGGCAATAACCGAGAGTACCGAAGTTAGACGATCCGTTGAGTTTGCATCATTCACGTCATTGGCCTCTGCCGGAGCCTGAAATTTTTCCAGCTCCGCCAGCGCCTCTGTGTATGCCACTTCTCTTGAAGATCGTCGCTGTTGACTTATACTCTTGTATTGATCAACAACTTGCATCAACCGAGGAGCGGCCCTATCGAGTTGAGCCGGGTAGTCATTGCGGCTTTGTTTTATCAATTTATCGGCGGCATCGAATTGACCCTCGTAAATCAGCTTACAAGCTTGGCTGATAATACTGGATTCAACTGATAGAGGTTGAGCAGCTTCGCTTGTATAGGCGGTTGACGACAATACTATTGTTACTAAACAGAACAGCCGTATCAAATTGCGTATTACATGTCTTTTGTCTTGCATTTTGTATAAACCTAAAATTTAAATGTTAAAATCCGGAACAATTTATAAACTCTAATACTTTTGAGCTTTAAGTCACCTTTTGTTAGACGATTTTAATGTCGTTCATCCGGCATTGCTTCGGATTTCGTTGTTCCTGCTTCCTGCTTTTCATATACACTCGGCCGCCTTGCCGGCACAACCAAGAACGTGCAGTTTGTGCTTGACCATTTTTTTAATAGCATCTCTGCCCGGTCCAAGGTACTTACGCGGGTCAAATTCAGCGGGTTTTTCTGCGAATACCTGCCTGATTTTAGCGGTCAGGGCAAGTCGCAAGTCCGTATCGATGTTGACCTTGCAGACGGCCATCTTTGCCGCTTCGCTTACGGCGTCTTCCGGAACGCCCATCGCGTTCGGCATATTGCCGCCGTATTTGTTAATCAGATCCACGAACTCCTTCAGCACACTGCTCGAACCGTGCATCACCAGTGGAAATCCGGGCAGCTTGTCGGCGATCTTCTGGATCACGTCGAAAGCCAGCTTCGGCTCTTTCTTGAACTTGTAGGCCCCGTGGCTGGTGCCGATCGCTACAGCTAAGGAATCAACGCCGCTTTTCGCGACAAATTCCTCAACCTGATCGGGGTCGGCTAAATGTTGGGCGATATCGTCGTGGTCCACGCCGACAACGTCCTCTTCGATTCCGCCCAATTGGCCTAACTCAGCCTCGACGACCACGCCCCTGGCGTGTGCATACTCGACTACCTGCTTGGTAATCGCAATATTTTCCTCTAAAGGCTTACTTGATGCGTCTATCATCACCGATGTAA
>CAZHBL010000566.1:0-1517 GCA_964530105.1 uncultured Pirellulales bacterium
CAATCCGCAATCAATATCAATACTTCACCCAGGCCGACCTGTCCAAACTTCGCAGAGCCGGTTACAGTAAACAGATAACGCCGCTCGAAGATGCAATAAAAGACTACGTCCAAAATTATCTCGAAAAAGATCTGTATCTGACCGGCATGTAGCCATTAATCCTTAAAGCAAGAATAAAATGCCTTTTACGCCATATCATTTCGGGCCCAGTGGATTCATTGGGCTGGTATTCGGAAAGTGGATTGACCTGCCGGTGTTTGTCCTCGCCAATGTTATTGTTGATGTTGAGGTTCTTGTGGTAGAGTTGTTGGGGCTTGGATGGCCGATACACCGGTATTGCCATACCCTGTTGATTGGCGCGGTGGTTGGTGCGCTCTGGGGCATCGCGGCATATCCGCTGCGGCATTTATTCAAAAGAATGATGAGGGTATTTTATATCCCTTATAAAACAAGTTTACGAAAAATGGTCATCTCAGGTATTCTGGGTGTGTGGCTTCATGTTTTGATTGACGGAGCTTATCACTCCGACGTAAAAATATTCTGGCCACATAAAACGATATGGCTTCGGCAGATGGTTCAGGGGCACATTACCAAAGAACAAATAGAAACCATATGCATGTTATTTCTTATAGCAGCTTTTGTTTTATACATATTTACTGTGACCGTATTTCGAAAGAATTGGGTCAGAGGCGATGAGTGATACTTGCATGTTTTCCGCTTACTCCTTATAATTGTGCCTTCTGAAAGTGATTATTTAGCTTTGTTATTTGTGGAACCAGATTTATGTCAGAGATAATTGCAGAACATATCCAGTTGTTAAAGCGCGGCACAGTTGAAATCTTCACCGAGGCCGAATTAGCCCAGAAGCTTACGGAGGCGTCCGGGGCGGGCAGGCAGTTGCGAATCAAGCTGGGCCTGGACCCGACCAGTCCGGATATCCATCTCGGCCATACGGTTGTATTGCGGAAAATGCGCCAGTTCCAGGATCTCGGCCATAAGGCGGTTCTAATCATCGGCGACTACACTGCGCGGATTGGCGATCCTTCCGGCCAGAACACGACCCGGCCGGTGCTCTCGCCCGAGCAGATCGATGCGAATGCGAAGACGTATTTCGAGCAGGCGGGAAAAATACTCGATACTTCCGAGCAGAAGCTCGAAATCAGGCATAACAGCGAATGGCTGGAGAAGCTCACTTTGATGGAGCTGATTCAGATAGCGGCAAAGAAAACGATCGCCCAGATGCTCCAGCGAGATACGTTCAAGAAACGCCTGCAGGCTGATGTGGATGTTTACACTCACGAATTTCTTTACCCGCTGATGCAGGGCTACGATTCGGTTATGATTGAAAGCGACGTCGAGCTTGGCGGCACCGACCAGACCTTCAATAATCTCGTCGGTCGTGATATTCAAAAGGGATACGGCCAACAACCTCAGATTGTAATCACTATGCCGATCCTCGTGGGCTTAGACGGCAAAGAAAAGATGAGCAAATCCAAAGGCAACTACATCGGCGTCAC
>CAZHBL010000566.1:1617-3762 GCA_964530105.1 uncultured Pirellulales bacterium
GCTTAGACGGCAAAGAAAAGATGAGCAAATCCAAAGGCAACTACATCGGCGTCACTGACGAGCCTAACGATATGTTCGGCAAAGTGATGAGTATCTCCGATGATATGATGGAGAATTATTTTACGCTTTTAACCAACCTTCCGGCCGGGAAAATCGCCGAACTTGTCGATTCCGGAAAAACACACCCTAAAGAGGCCAAAGTCCTATTGGGCAAGATGATTGTCAGCCAGTTCTATGGCGAAGCGGCCGCCGAATCTGCCGCCGCTGAATTCGACAAGGTTTTTGCTCAAGGCCAACTGCCCGAAGAAATCCCTGAATTTACTTTGCCGGCTGAAACCATCTCGGTCAAGCAGCTATTGCTTGTCTGCAAGCTCGTCGAGACCGGCGGTGAAGCAAAACGGATGATAAAGCAATCGGCGGCAAGTATCGACGGCGAAAAACTGACCGATCCGAACACCGAAATCATTCCAAAAGAAGGTGCCGTCATTCGCGTAGGCAAAAGAAAATTCGCAAGACTCAAAGTCAAAAGTTAGCCGTCGATTTTTTAACCGATTCGGCAATATCACCCGGTAATCCATACGTTTGTGCCGTAACTTTTTTTTCAAACAAATCATACGTGCACAATCTGTTGTATATCGAGTTTGAATTGTTTATGGGAAATTTCTTATCTCTTTATGTCGAAAAATCGATGCCAAGAGTGGAGCATGCCTGCTTGAGCTTTTTATCTTGTGTCCATAATGGAATACCTGCGAGCATAGCGGCGGCCATAAGATGGACATCTACGAAACCAAGTCCTGTACCCATCATTTTGTTATGTTCGATGAACAGGAGCAATTCCTCGTGTTCGATTGAATCCAGCATGGGAAGTGATTGCATCAATGAAATGATTTCGGTCCTGTTTCTGATGTTCCCACAGGCCAATTCACCGATAATAAAAGTGTGGCTTACAACTTTGCCCTCTTGTAACATTTCCTGTAGTTTGGGATTACCATGCCTTAAGTGGGAAACCCAAACTGAGGTATCTACAAGTACCATTATTTACTCCGTGTGCGTCTTCGTGGAATAACGCGAAGCTTTTTTTCGGAACCTCCCAGTTTAGATAGTCTTTTACTGCTTTCCTGGGCTATCAGAGCTTGTAAACCAAGTTTCACCAGAGATGTTTTTTCTTCTATGCCTGTTAATTTGGATGCTTTGTTGAGCATCTCATCATCTATATTTAGTGTAGTTCTCATACATATAAGTATGCATAATTTATGCATACATGTCAACGAAAATATTACTTTTTTATAAACTTTCTTTTTATCGATACAATAAACAAAAAACGTGCATTCCCGGTGTTTACAGTTATAATGTTATTTTATGAAACTGCCAGAATTAGAAAAACCTGAGAAATATGTTGGCCTGTATATCTTCGATTTCGGCGATCATACCGGCGTGGGCTTTACGTCTGAAGAGGTCTCCGAGCTTTTAGAGAGCGAAAGGTACAAAGACGGCAAGGTCTATAAGATACACAAAGCCTATCCGGACGGCCGGCTCGAACTAAAAGGCGTACCGAGCGAGACATTCCAGCTTGAGGCCGGGATGTTCTTTCATTCGGGCGAGCTTCAAACCGCCCGGCGGGATTTCAAGGGGCTGGTTAACCTGGCTGTAAAAAGCTCGCCGCCTTGTCGAGCAAAGGTGCACCTGGCTAAGTTTGCAGATGATAAACTTGTAGTAGCATTGATTTATCCCGCTGAATACGATGGCGAGTTCAGCTCATGGCTTCTGGACGGCGACTATAGGACAAGCGGGGCTGCCGAAGGTGGTGTCGGAGCGGTGCAGAGCTATTATGACCGGAAGCCGGAGATTTTAGACAAGCATCAATTGTTCGGCCAATCGGAAGCTATAAGCAGGACCGGTAGCGATCTGTTATCTTCTCTAAAAATGGCGGTCCAGAGATAGCCGGCAAGCGACGTTAAATCATGCCGCGTCAGAGAAGGCCGTCCGAAAGTCATGGGTATGCGTTTTTGCTCTAAGATCAATTCATTTCTTGGATTACTTGCCGGATGGCTTTTGGCGCTATTCGGCAAATCGCCTCGGAAAGCTGTTGCTGACGATTTGAAGCGGGCGGATTTCAAGACCAGCACGCAGCATCTGGGAGTTCGA
>CAZHBL010000567.1:0-3760 GCA_964530105.1 uncultured Pirellulales bacterium
GGATGAGCACTTTATCGCCCACTGATATCACCTTATTGTTGATAAAAGCCCGGGGATTATTGCTCAACACTACTATTGCTTCCAGTTTCAGCTTCTCTGCAACTTTTCTTATTACTTCTTCATTACCATTTTTCGAAACGACTTTTACTTCTTCAATAACAGCTAAATTGCGCTCTTGCCCACCTTCAAAGTGCCGCCAGTCACTCGATGTAAAAAAGTCCCTGGTGATGACATCATTACGCCCTGCGACCTGCGGCAATTCTATAAACGACACATTTAATTTCTGATCCGACGTGCCTTCGGCGTTCAATTGCTCTGTCACAAACGCCGCTTCAGCCGCTTCCGGCGATTGCTTAGTGAGCACTCTGACCCACATAATGGCCATCACTGCAACCAAACATGATGCTGCTACGGCCTTTTTCTTTTCAGCCGTCAATTGACCGATAAGCCCGTAAGCCCGGCCACCGCGATTTGTTACCTTTTGTCTCATCTGGACTTTTGCTTTCTTCTTATCCTTATCCGACTTTTGCTCTGTAATATATAATTGCTTTCGTCTCCATACTCACCTGCCCCTTATAACCACCGTCATTAGACAACTTTACCTGCTCTATGCGAATTAACCTGTCTAATGTCTGGAACTGGCGATAGAGTTTGAATATCTGCGCCAATTCACCCTTACAGCGTATACTAACTGGAATACAATTGAACTGGTCAGCTTTCACTTCCTCGCCTGGTGTGATCTCTTGTTCTTTCAAATTGTTTTCATTCATCAAATCAGTAACGCTGCCTAAAAATCCGCCAAAGGTATTTTTCTCAGGTATATTTGCCTTATAATTTCCAAGATTGTTCTGCAGCTTCAACAATTGCTCCTTGAGTAGAGGCAGTTGCCTGCTATCCGCAGCACCTTTGGCAATTGCAAGTTTCTGTGCAATTTTGGCCTGATTAACAGCCTTCATTCTCTTGCATAAAGGCAGATACCAAAACAGCACAAACACGCACACAATCACTCCAGCTATAACACATATCGTTATTTGTTGTCGTTCTCTAAAAAACATCTTCACTCTTTATTTTTTACAGTTCACGATAATTTGCCAGATAGCAATTTATCTCAAACTCATTTACCTGAATCTCGCTTCGGACCGCTGTTTCTCTAACGCGATCTTTACTTTCCACATTTCCTTGCCCAACAGTTATTTCTTTACGATCTGACGATGCGTTTTGAATCATGATTTTGGCATCTCCCCGCGAAAAGGCCAGGACGACCTGACAAAAATACGGAGAGTCTTCCAACTTACACATCAAAGTCGCCACATCGCTCGCATCCTCTGCCACACCGGCTATCACTACCTTGAATCGCACATTACCGAGCGGTAGTTCTTTCTTATTGCTCAGGTTGGTCTGGACCACCCTGACAACCGCAGCCGGAGATGATTTGACATCATCCTCATCCAGGAACTTCTCTGCGATAAACTCCGCTTTTCGAAGGACTATCTTTTCATCAATCAAATAACTCATCTCCGCCAAAACGCCTGCGACATCAATCCTGGAATCGATTTCTTCTATGGATTCGGCGTTTTTTCTTAACACTCTCATTTCATTATCAAGCTCAGCCAATTTAGCTGAAACTTTTTCCGCCTGAGCCTGATTTGCGGCCATTTGAACATACTGGGCTTTGGCTTGCGAAATCGAATGTGTGGTAATCAAACTCCACACCACCATTACCACAAACACACCGCCTATTGCGATATATTGCGTGCGATAACTGACCTGACGCCGTCTACCGCTTTTGTACCATTCTGGAAGAAAGTCAATTTCTTTCATAATTCTCTCGTAACCCGTATGTCGCCTGACGACTATCGCCTGTTATTCTATCCCATCCCTTAAGACCAAGCCCAACGGCTACCGCCCACTCACAAAACAAACCTCGCCTGTCACTATCAAAATTTACATTTATTCTTCCGCTTGATAAATCGAAACCTCTTAACGGCTGGGCCAATTCAATCTCAACCGCTAATCTACGCCTTAGGATATTAAGTAAAATATCTTCATATGCCCCACCCCCGGCAAAAACTGCCCGTTCAACACGCTTTCCTCTGAATGTTACTGTGTAATATCTAAGACACAACGATATCTCTTTTACAAGGTCCTCAGCAACCGCACTTACCGCATCAACCATAACTTGGCGGGTTGACATATCTATATCGTGCCAATTCTCGACAGGTGCTTGTTCGGACATGTCTGACTTCAGAGAGAAATGCCCCGGATCCACCCGAAGCGCCTCTTGAAGCATCTCAGCCTCGGCGACGTTAATACCCAATTTCGTTGCTATTTCGTGAGTAAATTTTTGTCTACCAATTTGAATCTGTTTGATAAAACTAATTTCTCCTCCCCGGCCAAACACAACAGTTGTAAAGCAGCTTCCGACATCCACAAAAACCGCCGTCCGATCCCTATCCTCCTGACGTCGTAGCGACCTCTCAAAACTCCTGAATAAAGCACATGGAATCGTATCTATCGCCACCGGCCTTAGATCAGCTTCCTCAAGCGTAGCAATGTGATCCTTAATTGTTTCATTATCCGTTGCGAACAGAATCAACTCATTCTTAATTTCATCACCCTGTCGAACACTGCCTGCGATCATATAGTCCATCGAGTCCTTATCGGGATCCAATCCAAACCGATGTGTTACTTCCCTTCTCAATGCTTGCTCGATACCATAACTTTCAGCTTCTGCCAATCGAAGACTGGTGATTCTTAATTTGTCGCTTGGTAAACACGAGACAACATTTCTCCCGAGAAAGCTGCCATTGACAAGCATTTGTTTTATCGCCGAAATAATAAAGCTTCTTCTTGACTGCTCATCACTGTTTATGCCGGCATCAATATGAGTTTCATCTGCTGCAATAACAGATATTTGCTCATCATCAATCAACAGTTGAATCATCCTGATAGAGTTATGACCAATATCCAACCCTATCGGCTGCTGACCTCGAATTTTTAAACCCCAGGATACCATTTACTTATTTTCCTCTTGTGTTTACAGAATCGAGATAAAACCGGTTACAGGCTCTACTGTAACCGGTTTGGTTATCCCGCCCGCCTGCAGGACAACACTGCCCCCGATATTGGGACTGCCAAGGCAATCAAATGTAACCTTCTGGCTTCCACCGAAATTTGCGCTGGTAATATCCACTTGATGAAGCCTGCTATCATTTTGAAAGTCTACAACGTAGGTAAATCCTTTCTTCACAGGATGCTGGATCACGTTATTGTTCAGATCGACTATCTGATAGCTGTCGGCGTCCTTGTCGAAAACGACTGAGTAGTCTTGCCCTTTGCTGATAGCCATACTTTTGGCATACTCCAGATCGGCAGCGATCATATTTGCCCCTGAGCGAATTTGTATACTTGCCGCCGAGCTCATCATCGGCACTGCTGCCAGCGCCGCTATCGTGATTATCACAACCACTATGATTATCTCTATCATAGTGAAACCGCTGCTTATCCCTCGCAAACCGCACCTGGTGTCCTCTTGGACACAGGAACAATGCAGCCTCGCTGTCTGATATGTTATACCCGGCATTCTAAGTAACCTCCTCATTTTGTGCCGATACATTATCACCCTCCTCCGTTCTCTTTTCGTCCTGTTTAAGAGGCATCTTTACCCACTAAACAACCAACTTTACAGCTCTATACACCTTTAGTGTTATCTGACCTCTTAAAACTTATATAACAGACAAGTTTTTCCCTCACACATTCT
>CAZHBL010000568.1:0-3744 GCA_964530105.1 uncultured Pirellulales bacterium
GAGCACACGGAATCCTCGAGCTGGAACGTGAAGAAAAGTCGGGCGGCTTCATCATAAAGAGTTGCCAGGCCCCGTAACGGCCATTACGCTGATGGACTATCAGCCCGTTTAATGCCGCAGAGGCAGCATCGCGCCGGTTGCCATGGGCCGAACTAAGGGATCGACGGCGGCCAGTAACGCTTGCGGCCTTAGCGGCATGTCATCACCAATGTTCGACATGGAAGATGTATTAGGCGAACTTGTTTTCTTTCTATTGCTTTGCCCGACGTGCCACGCTATAATTTTCGTTTTAAGCAACGTAAACTCCGATGTGGCGAGTGACTGAGACTGTTGGACAGATTTACAGGAAGATATGGCAATTCCTCTCGTAAGAGGGAACAGCCTTTGTTCTCCGTCCCATATAAATTATACAATTATTGTTGTGCCTTGCAATATGAATATTATTCGCGGAAATAACACAATCACAAGAACCATCAGACTTGCGTTCTTCGCTCTGCCCTTAATTTATGTGGCGGAGGTATTGAGTATAATCGTTCACGAAGTTTTAGGTCACGGTCTGACAGCTGTGCTCCTTGGCGGGCAGTTCTCCGGCTTCGCCGTTAAATGGGACACGATGGGATGGGCGTTAGCCGATATACCGGTCGGTGCGCCTGTAACACACCACATTCTATATTTGGCTTCCGGCATCATTGCAACGACCGTATGCGGTGTGATACTTTGGGGTATTGTATTTTTGTTCCGCAGAAGGCCCGACATTCAATTAGCTCTGCTCGTTGGCGCTTTCATTTTTCTGATCGATGGTATGGACTATGTGGTATGGAACACCTATCATCCAGTCCCATCGGGGGACATTGGCAAAATCATCTTGTTCTACAAGGCCTTTGAATTACCCGGTTTCACGATTCTCCGGTGGCTCCTCCTTATTACTGGCATTCTGCTCTTTGCAGGCATAGTGTTTTATTTTTGCACGTCGATATTCGTGAGGATAGAAACCCTGATTCTTAGCGGAGGCCAATTCACAGACAAATCAAGATTTCTGGCCCTATTCATGTTTCTTGCTCTGCCCGGAGCGTATGAGTTTCTTTCGTTCGACTGGAATCAAATAGCTCCCGGTATCGGACGTGTACCTAACGTGGCGGATGCTCTTAGCATTATTGTAATTGCGGGTCTTCTTTTCTGGTATCGGCCCAATTTGAAGATTGGAAACTCCATACCTCCGATTACATGGCACCACGTTGCTATATCAGCGACATGCCTGCTCGTGACTACAACTGTATTGGCCCTGTGGCTAAACGAAGGCGTAAGATGGCAAGTGACCGAAAAGCACAGAGCACCAAGGATAATTGGTCCTATAGCCATCAACAGTTCCGACGACTTGCTGTTCTGCGGTGTCGATAGAGACGGTGTCTCGCGGCGTTGCATCATCCCGCTAACAGGTGAGGATGTTGAACCGATGTTTCTGGAATTCCCCGGTTCCGACAAAAGTCTCGGAGCTGCATGGAGACCGTCAGTTGAGCACGATGAAATGCTGTTCATCACTGCTGCGGAAGAAAAGCAAATCAAAAGATTTCGAATCTCCGGCAATGATATTTCGGAGATATCCTCTTATCCGGTAGATCCAAACCTCTTGGTAGCGAACCCTGTATGGAATCCAAGCGGGAGTATTCTTGCACTGAGAGTCAATCAGTTAATGAATGAGACTTATGATGGATCCTATCTCGGATTTTCAAATGACAACGGAAAAACTATCCACATTTCAAAAGTTCCGGCTACCGTTAACCGATTGTGGGTGGATGACCATCGTCTATATACTGCTCTAGGAGAATACAGCGAAGATGACAATATGGTAATGTCAGAAATCCGATTAAATGCAGAAGACATGTCATGTGAAATAAATGAGGTGCTGCAGAAGGAAAAGATATACCTGGCGAGAGGGAGTTCAGATGCTTCTGTTGTCTATGCCTCAGGCAGCAAGATATTCCGCAATAACACACTGCTTTGTCAATTGCCTGAGGATATAACAAGTTTAGTCACGGATAATGGCTTTGTTGCATGCTATTCATACGATGGACAACAAATATACGTTCTCAATGACAGGGGAGAGATCATTGATACACTCCAAATCCCTGAGAGGCCATCTCTTTGTGGTATGTCGACAGCACATGAATGTCTGTACCTAATGACAAGAGATTGCAGCCGAATATATCGTTATAATTTCGTCGATAAGAGTGAAAGTACGATTTTCGAGGCTGCGGACGAGCGTTAGGTATTCCCTTCATGCCTGCTGTGCAAAGTCCGGGATCAAGGCAAATCACCTTCCCGGACTTCGAGAATTTGAGGAGATTCATCTTTACATTCAAGTTTGAGCTTGATAGCGCCGGTGGATTTTAGGCCCTTGGCTTCGAGGGTTGCCGTGTCATCCGTGGGGAGCAGGGCGGTTAGCTTTTTGCCGGATTGGCTGACACTCAGGATGTAGCCGCCAGCGATGAGGCGTAATGTGGCTTGCCCGACAATATTATTGCTTACCTTGTGTGGGCGATAGAGCGTTACGAACTCTATTCGATTCGACTTTTCCGGCGTCGTTGCGGTCAGGTGCCACTCGCGCAGTGTGATACGGGGGCGTGGATTTGGATCGTATTGGTCGGTCTGCTCAAATGACAGGCCCTTCGGCGTTAGAAAATCTATGTCGCATACGATATCATCGTTTCGTACCTGGACTTGGCGCTGGCCTTTGACATCGATTTTATTTATGGCGTGGAGCCAGTATTCATAGACGGAAGGCTCTTTGGCCTCCAGACGGTCGTAAACGATAATTAATTCCGGTTTTACAAAGATGATGGCGCGGGTGAATCGTTCGAGCGACGTTTCATAAGCCCTGCCTGCCTCGCCTACGACGATATCCACATCCGGCGTGGTTTTGAAGGTGACAATTTCGCCCTGTGCTTTGGCGGTTCGTTTGCCCTGGCCTTTGCCGTTGACGGTGATGTTATTGACCGAGCGGGTGCTCCACATCCAGCCTGTGTGATGGTCGCTGCCGTAGCTATCCCGGTAGCCCGATCGGATAAGCAGACGTTCGCCGTAGGCCCATAGGAGGAATGAATTATTCGCTTCGTAGCCGTGCGACTGCGTGCCGAACGGGCTGGACTTGAAGACGACCTGGACACTGTTGTCGGCGTCGGTCAAGTTTGTATTCAGGTAGGCCTGCCCCGTGCCACGGAACAGACGTGAGGCCGGCAGGTCATCGGGCGGTGTCGCCTGAACCTTCGGCAGCGTGCCGCGGATAAAACCGATATAGCCGTCGGCAGGCTCAGGCCCGCCAAGCTGCTCGACATACCATTGCCAGTGCCCGTTCTGGGCCTGTGCGGCAAGACCGCTCAACAACGGCACGTTCTGTCTTGCCCTTCTTTGCGCCGTAAGGTCGCCGAAACCGCCGCCGACTTTGCCCGGCGGCATCAGGTACATCGCGTAGTAACCGAGCCTGGAAAAATACGGCTTGTCATAGGCGTTAATCCCCATCGCTTCGCGCATCACGTCCGCCCACCACGTAAACCGGTCGATATAGCTGGACCAGTAAGATGAGCCCTCGTGCCAGCCGCCGTCGTCGTCGCACCAGACCGGGTAGGTGTTGTAGAACACGTTCATGGCGAACCACACCGCGTCGTCGGCCCCCTCGATCTCGCCGGAAAAGGCGATCCCCACCTCGCCCAGGAAGTGCCAGGCGCGGTTGCTGTGGCTGGCATAGGG
>CAZHBL010000569.1:0-3732 GCA_964530105.1 uncultured Pirellulales bacterium
CTCTCGAATCCGATGCCGCCGGGCGAACCGGTGCAGGAGGACCATGCCGAATCATTGAAAGCACCGCCGCCTTGCCATTCGTCGCCGATATTGCCGACTGGAACGAGTACCCGCTTATCGGCATCCTCAGACACCAGGATGGTCATCTGCTGTGATGTAGTACCAGGTGAGCGAGGATCGGAGCCGTCAAGCGTGTACCATATTGTGCCGGTTGAAGCAGTCATCGAGAGCAAATCACCGTCTGAAATTCCTCCGCCATGCTGATATGAACCGTTGACGCCAAAGAACGGCGCATCAACGTTAGGATACCAGCCGCGGGATTTGAACTGGTTAAGGACAATTGTATTGCGTTGAGGGAAGTATTCATAAAGGAGCCAGTCACGTTCTCGGACCCATTCGATGTCACGAGTATAGGGTCTCGATCGATGGTTATCGCCCCAGCGTGCCGACTCGCCGACCACGGCCCGGTCGACATCATCGAGCCGTATCTGGTACAGGGCTGTTGCGCCCTCGGGAGCAAGACAGCCATCGTTGAAAAAGTGACGGTGGACATGGTCGGCGAAGAGCATACGATATTCGGCGTTGTCTATCAGTTTATAATGAAGACCTGTGGGACCGCCGCTGTCATTTCTGCCTGTAATATTGTCTGAAAGCCCCTCCATCGAATGTTCGGCATCCCAGCTATGATATCGCCATCGGCTGTCGGGGTCGGTGCGACTGCGCGTTGCGTACCAGTTTTGATGTGCCCAGTCGGTATTACCGACGTAATAATTAGTTATCAGGTAATCGACAAGGTTAGGTACATCCAGATATTGCTGTATCGATTCGTACTGCTCATCGGATCTAAGACCGGAATTGGCAATATTGAACATTCTGTTGTAGTCGGTGCCGGAACCGTTGATGACTTGACCTTGATTGTGCTTGAGAACGTCATAGTCTTCATCTTCCCCTCCGAAGTAAGCAGAGGCGAAGTGCTCATCCGGCCGTTCATGAAGCCAGTACAATCCCCAGTACAATCCGTTCAAGTATAAATGGACGTGCCTGCCGTGAGGTGCATAACCGCCCGTGGCGTTCTGAATGTCGGATACGAACTGATCCCGTGTATATTGAGCCAAATCGCGCTGACCCATTCCCGGTCTGTTGACTCCAACCCCGCCACCGTAGGCCCAGGAGTTATTCATGCGGGCGTCCAGTACAAGAGTGTCGAATTGGTCTATTGCCTGATCTCCGAATACTGGAAATCTAAGCTTCGTATCACCAAACTGACTGGTAAATTTTAGCCTCATGGACAGTTTGTCCATCTTCCAGGGCTCAGTACTGGTGCCGCCGGCAAGCCTCACGCCTGCCTGGAGCTGGAACTGCTGCGATGTAGCCGAGTCAAAGAACTCGACTGAGACGGATCGTTCGGCCTGTTCCCTATACTGGTCCTCCCATGCCGGATTTGCATATATTCCGCCGATGGCCGGATCCGAACTTCCGTTAAACCAATCGCCAACGGGCATCACCAGCGAGATCGTCGGAACCGCCTTGAGGTCATCCTTGATTCTGTTACGATAAGCCGAATCATTGACAACCTCTTGATCCATCTCGTAATCGGCTCCGGCATGTCCCCATGTGTTAGGAAATCCGGCACCATCCTGTCGAATAACATCATCGAGAAAGATGTAGGTATGGGCATCCATATTAGTAGGTTTCCAGCCCGGCTTGAAAGCCATCGCCCGGACAGTCGTAGTTGTATTGATGGGAATAGGACCGGTGTAGGCCGTGCCTTTTAGAAATTGGCCGGCAGTGTCAAATGGCTCGGTGCCGTCGAGCGTATAATAGATTGTCGCATCCTCGGTTTCTGTCGCGATTGTTAAGGAGAAAGGCGTTTCGTAAAAACCGCGGTTGTGGCTGAATTTCGTATCTGCGACCTCGCCCAAATATTCATTATTATTTTGTGCTGCCGGACTGGGAGATACGAAAGCCTGCCAGTTATCGCCGGCATCGGGGTAACGGCCGAAGGAAATGTCTACAGTCTGGTCGGCAAAGATAATCCTGTCGATCATGGTGACGCCGTCGCTATCGAATAGACTGATTTGCTCACCATTGGCAGCGAGTTTGAAATTCGCGTGCAGTCCCATATCAGTGGTATCGTTGTCGGCCCATATTAAAAGATAGCTACCGGCAGCGATAGTCGTTATGGCGGGGCTATTACCCGGAACCTGCCACTTGGAGGGAGAAGATGGATTATCCGTCAGGTACATACCGCCGATATCGATGGCGTTGACACCGTAGTTGTAAATCTCGATCCAATCGTCATACTGTCCCTGCGGGTCCTGGATTGAAGTGCTGTTGGACGCCATGAACTCGTTTATGACCACTGTAACTTCCGCTGCATTCACAGAGCCGGTCAAACATGGGATCCAAATCAAAATCAAGATGAACAAGCGTATCGTTAAATTTCTAAGCATTCCTTGTTGGTTTTCTTATTGTACTTTGTATTTGTTTCTTTCTCTGATTCTACCGGGAATCTACGGGTTGTAACCCGGCGTGGGTGAAGCCGCCTGCCAGTTATCCGGGTCATTGCCGGAATGATATTGATCTTGGGAGATTCTTTGCAGGGCGTAGCCGGTGCCATCTGCGGTTTCCGGCCAGGGTGACACATCTGCGTAAATCACTTCGTCGACAATCACCCAGGAAACCGGGTCACCCGGCAGGTCCCCCGCCTCCGGCATTTCGAGAGCGAGCCTTTCACCTGCATTGGAAAGACTGCCCGCCCAGGGACCTGTTATGTCCACTCCGGCGGTTAACGGCCCGGTATTATATGCAGCGATAAAGGCAGCGAGCAAGCCGGCCTCTGTGTAAGGATTAAATCCCACAACTATCAACCTGCCGCGACTCTGAATTGAAGTATTGCTTTCGAATGTGTAATCGACAGCACCACCCAGATGCCAGGAGCCTTCGGAATTTTCGAGATAGACCCGGCTTTCGGTGGGATTGTATAACTCAATGTACTCGGCATCGGTCTCGTTTGCTGGATGATACATCAGTTCGTCGATCATTACATTCAAAACCGGATTGTCATTGGCCCAGTCACGTGAAGGCATCATCTGGAACCAGTATGTATCGCCGTCCGGATAGCGGCCTATAGATGCATCTATGAGTTGGCCCTTGAATCTGATGCTGTCAACGATGCGGTCCTCGGATGTGCCGGGTAGATAAGAGAGAATGACTTCTTCTCCAGCCTTATTAAGACCGAATCCGCTGTTGATTGGATTATGGAAACCTGTCACCTCATCGAAACTGATGTAAGAGTTGCCGACAATCTCAACCGTTGGGATGGCCCATTTTTTTAGCTCTCCGATATCGTCGCTGAGATACCAGTGATTCAGGTTGATACTTTCCGGCGTCGTATTGTAGAGTTCTATCCAGTCGTCGGAATCGTACTGGGGAAGTTGCGGATCGCTATAGTCGGTGTGTGCCATAATTTCGTTCAGCACAACGCTGGTTTCCGGCTCGGGGTCGACCGTGCCGGGAGAACCGCCAATGTAAGTGCTCGCCCGCCAGTTGCCGCCATAGTTCAGCGAACCGGCGGGCTCGTCTATCAGTGCCGAATTCAAGGGCACCAGGGAATGGCCGCCTCCATCGGGGGATAAAGGCCAGCCCCGGCCGTCGTTGTAAGCGAATTCTGCAACGGTTCCGTTCCAGAGATCGACGAGGCTTATGTTTTCACCGTTGTTTGAAAGCTTG